>DASSHD010000593.1:0-5037 GCA_035693085.1 Hanamia sp.
TGGTGTTGATTTGCTGCCATGTTGTTTTGAAAGATTTGAAAAATTTTAGTTTGCTGCCAGTGCCAAATTTAAATTCAAAAAAAACAATCAACAAATATTCAAAGAACTTATTTTTAAGTTTGTCAAAGTAGAATTAAACAAAGTTTCCAAAAGTTCCTTTTTCAAATTAATTGCTTTCGCTTTACCTCTTAGGTCGAATGATTAATCTTAATGTAGGATTGTTGGTAATGAATGACCAAAACCAGCTAAAAGCCAGTTTTACTTTGTTCCTGAATCCTACCAAAGGAATGATGTGTACAAAAAGCCAGATGAGCCATGCAAAAAATCCGGTAAACGAAACTTTAGGTAGATCCGCAACAGCCTTGAATTTGGAGATGATGGCCATACTTCCCTTATTGTTATATTCAAAAGGCTTCCACGCTTCCCCCTTTGCCATCTTCGTAAAATTCTTTGCCAAAAGAGTTCCCTGTTGTATAGCCACCTGCGCCAGTTGCGGATGACCATTGGGATAATTTTTATCAGAAGTTTGAAAACAAATATCACCTATTGCAAAAATATTTTCAGAGCCATTCACTTTATTAAATTCATTTACCAACACTCTTCTTCCACGCCCGATCGCATCAGCAGGTAACCCTGGAATTTCACGCCCTGTAACACCTGAAGTCCATATCAAAGAATTAGTAGGAATTGATGTGCCATCACCCAATATTACTTTTCCATCAGTATAATCTTTAACCGCTGTGTTCAATTTTATCTGCACTCCCAATTTACTCAACACCTTCATCGCTTCATCCTGAGCGGTTTTACTCATTGCACCCAATAAATGTGGCGATGCATCTATCAGATGAATCCTTGAATTCCCCCGTTTGATCTCCGGATATTCTTTTTCTACAATCTCTCTTCCCATTTCCGCGAGCATACCGGCTATTTCCACGCCAGACGGGCCTCCGCCGGCAATTACAATATTCAATAATTTGGATTTTTCTGTCTGATCATCTGTAATCACCGCCTTCTCCATATTTAATAATAAATGATTGCGAAGGTTGATTGCGTCATCAATTGATTTCATTGGCAACGAATTTTGTTTCACATTCTCCATACCGAAATAATTCGTTTCTGTGCCAATGGATAGCACCAGGTAATCATAATTGAGAGCGCCGGTATCAGTTTCAATCGTGTTATTCTGTGGATCTATTTTTACAAATGAACCGTAATGAAAACGCAGATTATTTTTCTCCACAAACATCCTGCGATATGGATAACTGATATTTGAGGGTTCAATAAAAGCTGTAGCCACCTGGTACAACAATGGTGGGAAAAAATTGTAATTATCTTTGTTCACCAGTGTTACCCGAAAATGCTGATCTTTCCATAAATTCTTTACAAAATTAATGCCTGCAAAACCACCGCCAACAACCACTACTCTTTTAACTACTTTTTCCATATATTTTTCGCAAAATTAAGTCAAATCTGAAGGTTTCTTTTTCTCAAAAGGGAAACATTCATTCATCTTAAAATTTTTTGTGATTAAGACAGCCTGATCCATTTCGGTTATCCATAACTGTTCTATACAATTCAAAATAAAAATTGAATAATAAAATTATTGATTGGGAAGGAAAATTATTTTTTTATAAAACTTATGACTATTTCTAAAAACTTGTTTCTTTTGCTATGCATTCCCCTCCTCTCCCAGAGAGGAGGGGAATGGCAAGTTCCTATAGATGCCCATATTTCACAATAACGGCGATAGAAGCCTTGCCGCTTTTTGGCCCAATTGTTTTACTCTTGACCGGTGGCTCCAGTTGATCTCATTGATTCTTTCAGCATCTTTTATATCTTCATAAAATACATTGGCAAGTTCATTGGCAATATCGCTGTCATAAACAATGGCATTTACTTCAAAGTTGAGGTCAAAACTCCTGAAATCCATATTGGCCGTGCCTACTATGGCAATTTTTCTATCGGCAACCAATGTTTTTGCATGCACAAATCCTTTTCGATAAAGATAAATTTGCACACCGGCTTTCAGTAAATCATCATAATAAGATCTTGCAGCCGCATTTACCAAAATAGAATCCGATTTATCCGGAACTAAAAGTTTTATCGAAAGCCCGCTCAACGATGCAATACGAAGTGCATCAAGCAGGCTATCGCCCGGAATAAAATAAGGAGTAGTTATCAGAATTTCTTTAGTAGCCAGATTGATCGCTTGCAATAATGAAAATAAAATAGTGGGCGTTTCAGAATCAGGACCACTTGCTGCTATTTGCACTACCTTATCATCGCCGTTATCATAATTATTTGAAGGGGGGAAAAAAGATTCGACAGGTTGAAGTTTTTTATTAGCACAAAAATTCCAGTCACACAAAAAAAGATATTGCAGTTGCATTATTCCCGGGCCGTCAATTCGCAGATGCGTATCGCGCCAGTAAAGGCTTTTGGTATCTTCTGGCTTATTGATATATCTATCGCTTACATTGATTCCTCCCACAAAAGCAGTACGACCGTCAATCACAATTATTTTACGATGATTGCGATAATTGATCCGGTTGGCAAAAAGCAAAAAAGAAATTTTAAGAAAAGGGAAGGCCTTCACACCATTTTCTCTCAGCCTTTTTACAAATCGTTTACGAATAGAACTACTGCCAAAGTCATCGTAAATAAACCGAACGGCAACTCCTTCTTTCGCTTTCTTTATCAGAATGTTCCCAATTTCATTTCCTATTCCATTATCTTCATAAATGTAATATTCAATGTGAATATGATGTTTTGCTTCCTGTAAGGCTTTCAGCACTTCCGGAAATTTTTTTTCTCCATTTATCAGTAGTCTGACTGAATTGCCCGAAGTGAGAGGGCTCATTCCATCATTCAATAATAAATAAGCGAGTTCCTTATTACTTTTTACTTCTGCTCCGCTTTCTTCAAGTGTTTTTTTGCTGGATAGATATAAATAATCTTTTACTCTTTTTGACAGGTCGCTGTTATTCAACAACTTTTTACTATACATTTTTCTATTCCGGTAATTGATGCCAAAAAAGAAATAAAAAAATATTCCAAAAAAAGGGACAAAGACAGCAAACAGCAGATAGGCCAATGTCTTGGTAGTACTTTGTGTATCATAAATAATACGAAGACATACCAGGATCACTATTATTATATAAATGGTCTCGCCAATCAGCAACCAATCCATAAAAAGTTTTATTATAAAGCGGCAATAAGAAAATCTTTCAATAAGCAATTTACCAATAAGCAGTAAGGTATTCAAAACATTTTACCTGATATAACTATTGTTCAATAAAACATCGTAAAAAGTAAAAGACCGATTAAATATCTTGTATTTCTACTCATTCTTTATTGGAGAAAGTATTTTTACGACAGTTATCCATCGTTAAATTACGACCAAAACCGTAATTATAATAAGTAAAAAATTAAGCAGTACTCCCCTTGCCTGAAGTATGTTGGGCACATATCTTTGTCCCAGAAGTTGATTGATGTTCAACAAACATGAATCAATCCAAATTCCAAATCCATTGAAAACATTTTCTCCTTAATCCGGGAAAACCAAAATAAAATCTGATATCAGTCAACTTCTAATTTTTTTACCCCGAATAAATATCGGGACCAATATCCATAGAAAAATTATAATCCTCTATGAAAACCGGGCCGCAAGGCTCAATAAAATTTAAACCTGAAAAACCAAATTACCCCAGGATTAAATTACTAAAAGCTTCCGCTCTATAAAGGCGGAAGTTTTTTATTGGGATAATGTGATAATCAGCTAATTAGCCGATGTAAAATGTAGTAAACAAATAAATAATCCGGATTTCAAATTAACTAATAAACGAATTAACTAATAAACCAATCATGTCATTAGCCAATTAGTGAATCGGCTAATTAATACCCCACCCCCATTTCAAAAACTCCGGAAAGGCGCGTGCCCAGGTAACAACATCGTGATGTCCGTCTTTAATTTCTTTATAATAAATATCAGATTTGGGGTTATAACCTTTTTTTATCAATTCATCAATTAAAGAAACCGTATCATCAATAGAATCAATAATTCCATTTTCATTTCTGTCAGCAGTTTCATCAAGCGTGCCCGTTTCGAAAAAGAATTTTAACCAGGGATAATATTTCCCATTTCTTATTTCATTGTGCATAATCCTGTGGTCTTCCTCGATAAATCCGGGATCATCCTGAGATATGCTGCGCCACCAAAGTGATCCGCTAAAAACACCCACTTTTAAAAATTCTTCCGGATGATTCCATACAATATCCAAAGCGCTTAATCCACCCAAAGAAAAACCGCAAAATGATTTTTCCTTAAATGATGTAATTGAATATTTTTTTCTTATAAACGGAATCAATTCCTCAAAAATAAAACGAGTATATAATGCAGCCTTCGCACCGCGGCCTTTGTAATCTAATATACCTGCTGTTCCATATTCATTTCTTCTGTCGGGGCCGCAATGAATACCCACACAAAGTAAAGGAGCTATTTTATCAGAAAGTTTTTCGAGAATACTATTAAAATTCATTGTAAGCAGATCCTGGCCATCATTAATCAATAAAAGACTTACCTCATCTGATTTTTTTATAGACGAGGTTAAATAAAAATCAATAATTACATCCCTTTGTAAAAATTTTGAGATAATAGTATAAGTGTCAGGAATACTTTCAGTTAGTGTTTCTACTTTCATAAAGTTTTCAAAACTAATGAAAATTGTTTTATAAAATACATGGTGCATAGGCGACCAATTACACTCATTAACCGGAATTTTTAATACTGGATTACCGTTTTTAAAAAAGAATAATTGTACCTACCATCCCACGACAAGATTGCAATCTATAACAATCAATAATTATTAAAAGTAGTTTCTTAAAAGGGATAATATAATAAATCCCAAAATTCGCAAGCTACTAATCCCTGCCATAAATTTTTTTAAATCATTCAGTTTGTTTAAGATTTTTGAGAATGTTGGTATTTGCAAAGCATTTTTTTTGTGGTGAGTTCATAGTTTCCCTTACCCATAAATT
>DASSHD010000594.1:0-5029 GCA_035693085.1 Hanamia sp.
AATTTATGGGTAAGGGAAACTATGAACTCACCACAAAAAAAATGCTTTGCAAATACCAACATTCTCAAAAATCTTAAACAAACTGAATGATTTAAAAAAATTTATGGCAGGGATTAGTAGCTTGCGAATTTTGGGATTTATAATTATAGTAAAAGCGGACGCCTGCGCTAACTCTAACCACAAGCTCACTCCAAGTGGTGCGGAACACCATCCTACAAAAAGATCTAATCACCAGTTTCCATTTTTAATTTCAAAATGTTTTGATTAATCTGACTGACAATTCTGTCTATCACTGCTTTTGCATCATCACTATTTTTAAATTTATTTTCCTTTTGTTGTGTCTTTTGCATATTGTCTAAGTAGGTTTGAAATACCTGTAATTTGTTTTTGAATGCTGATTCAAAAGTCTTTTTTATCATGGATATACAATTTTGCAAAACCATTAGATCATAGCCGTTTTTGGGTATGTCATAGGAACTTAATCCTTTTTCAAAAACTGAAGTCATCTTTTTCCGATCTCTAAGGTTATGTGCTAAAGCATGGTTTCTAAAATCTCCTATTTCTCTCCATTGGTTGATTTGGTTGGTCAACTGCTGGTTTTACAGCCTTTTTAATTGCAGCAATTATATCATTTAATTCTTGATCAGTTGATTTTAGAAAATTATGATACTCATTTAAAAATGAAACAGTCTGAATTATTACAATCGAAAAAGTAGAAGCATATAAAGCGTACTCATAACTTTCATCAGTTTTGTCAATTATTGTTGAAAATGCTTTCACTACGTTTTCTATAGAATTGCCAATGAAAACTAAATGATAAAGTGAAATATCTAATTCATCAAACTTTTCATGTATTTTCAATTCAGTAATTTATAATTATAAAATTGATTTTTTTTTCAGTATTCTCCCAACGGAGCCGTAAGATAAATGAGTAAAACAAGAATTATCCTTTTTTGTTGCTTTACTTTCTTTCCTGCTTTTTGTTTCATTTATACACATCAATACTTCCACGCATCGGTGTCCGGTTCTTGTCCTTGCTGAAACGAGGAGTAGTTAAAAGTTGTTTACTGTATGCATCGTGAAATCCTTTACTCTATTCATATCTGGCATAAATCCACAATAATATTATTATCACAATCAGTGCAGCGCTTATAGTTAAAAGAGATTTCCTTTTTCTAATCATTATTCGTTTAGCACTTTATATTCATTTAACTCGAAAATCATATTTTGATATATCAAACTTGTATGCTTTTTTAAAAAGAAAATCGGTTATGTTCTGTGCATCTTCAACAAAGATTCTTAGTCCATCTGGCGTATAGACACTCTTGCCAAAATAGATCGGTTTATTTCTTTTCAGGCTTTCTGGAAAAAAGGCATGAGCCAGACCATTTCGAAGATCATTAACTGCACGAATTCTTGTTTCAATTCCTTTTGGTAACTTGATGATGTTCTTTACTAAATCTACCTTGTTTAAAAGATAAATCTTCTCGAGGATATAGTAGTTAAAATTTTGAAAGCGTTTAGTTCTCCGATGCTTAATGAAAGATTTTTTATTGTCGAAATAATAATTTACGATAATACAATTTAGCATCTCGTCAATAAGTGTATATGTCATGATTATTTCCCCACGAATATAATGATCCTTAATAGTTTTTAAGACAGCTAACCGAGCATCATTTTCGAAATTTTCAATCTCTTTATGATTTAATCCAATTAATGCAATGATATTATCAATTTCATTACTAAGTTGCTTTTGAGTTTTAGATAGCATGGTTTCAGCATTAAATTAAAATGTAATTTTTTTTAAGCAACGTCTCACGAAGTGGACGTTGCTTATCTATAAAAATCTCTTTTACTAACCGATTAAAGCAAAATAACAATTATTGTTTTTTGTTGCTTTACTGCATTTATTCATTTTTATGTTCACTCTTTCCCAAAGTCATTTAGCAACCACTTTCCTTTTTCCAAATGCCTCTTTATAATTCAAAATTATTTCCGGAACGATGAGGCCTCTCCATCTGGCACGGATATGCAGCAAAGATAAAGTGGCGTTGGCGTATCTGTGCCTACTTAGCATAGCTTGCTGATTGCAGCAGACGAACAAATATTGTTCTTTCGTATTTAGCTTCATTTTCACTGCTATTTGCACTGGCAGCAATCGCCGCGATCCCGCCAATTATTTCTTTATTTTCTTTAGCCAAAAATAATACGACACGATACCAGGTACGATCCATATAAGCATCATAAGCATTAAAGGATCAAACTTACCTGACGCCGCAACACCTGAATAAATAGCGCCTGTAAGATCAAAAAACAAACCGGCATAGGCCCAATCTTTTATCCTGCCCCGTCCGGGTATCAGAATAATAATGACACCGAGTAATTTTGCAAAGCTGATGAATTGTATAAAATAAATGGGGTAACCAAGACTGTCATGTATCAATTGAATAGCTGGTTGGGTTGGCTGAAGGCCGTCTGCAGCCGAGAATATCATCAGCGCTGAGAAAATAATGGTCGAAATCCAATAAACAATATTGTTAGTTTTTGTTGTCATATCGTTGGTTTAAATTTTGGAATTTTTTTGGTAATAAAAATAAATCCGCCCTTTCATTTTTATTACTAATACGAATCTAAGGAAATTTTTTCGTGGGTTAGCGCCCTCCTTCCTGTCGGGTGGTCCTATATATTATCAAAATGCCTGGCAAAAAATATCGCCTGTTCTCTTATGGCATGTCTGAATTCAGTTGCTATAAATTCAACGAAAAAAACCTGTACTGCAAAAAATAAGATCATTAAAATGAATGGAAAGGGAATCTTTATTCTTCCCTATCGCAGATGTGCAGCATAGCTTTCTTCAGGCGTAGTTAATCTACTCCTATTTCATCTCTCATTCCCATTTTTTCTCCGAACTTGCGCATAAGAAAGATTGCTAATGAAAAACAAGATATTATTTTTTATATACCTGGTTGGGGTTGTATGTTGTGATGCACAGGTAAGTCAGCCGACGAACAGTTCATGGCTCGTAACGTTGCAAAGAAAAGATGGCAGGCAGGTTCCGTTTCAGATGGAGCGGGAACAGGAAAGAGGGAAAATAGTTTTGTATATTATGAATGCCACAGAGCGTATCAAAATAACAAACGTACAAACAGCCGGAGATTCCCTCTTCTTCACCATGCCTGCTTTTGAATCATCTTTCAGGTTGCAAATATTGCCTGGTGGCGATATGACAGGCACTTATATAAAAGGTACTGCAGGTGCTACGCAACACTGGCGGGTTCATGCTTATGCAAATGTGAAATATCGTTTTGCCGCGCGAAACGGTGATGCAAAAAATAATATTTCCGGCAGGTGGGATGTTAGCATCACGCGGGCAAACGGGACGATACGCAAAGCCGTGGCCATGCTGAAACAAGAGGGAAATCAATTAACCGGAAGTTTTCTAACACCGTCTGCAGATTACCGCTACCTCGATGGAATTGTAAGCGGCGACTCTCTTAAACTATCTGGTTTTGATGGCGATAACATTCATTTATTTAATGCCCGGATTGAAAATAATCATACCATTTCCGGCGGTGTTTTTTATAACGGATATGCCGGTAAAGAAACATGGACGGCAACAAAGAATGATGACGTTGCATTGCCTGAAGCAGTTGACCCAACGCGTTTACGTCCCGGAGAAACCAAATTGAATTTTACTTTCAACGACTTGCACGGAAACCCTGTATCCATCAATGATGCACGGTTTAAAAACAAAGTAGTGGTCATACAGATCATGGGAAGCTGGTGTGCCAACTGCCTCGATGAAACTAAGTTTCTTTCAGACTATTATAACCGGAACCACTCAAGAGGTGTGGAGATCATTGCGCTGGCTTATGAATTGACTACTGATTTTAAAAGGTCACAAAAAAGCTTGTCTAAATTTCAAAAATTATTTAATGTGCAATACCCGATGCTCATAACAGGAGCGGCTGCAGGCGATGATCAAAAGACTGAAAAAACATTACCTCAGCTTACTCCCATTAGGTCTTTCCCTACCACTATTTTTATTGATAAAAAGGGAAACGTCAGGGACATACATACCAACTTTTATGGGCCTGCCAGTGGTGAATATTATATAGAATCTAAAAATAAGTTTTACGAAGAGGTGGACAAATTGCTTAATGAAAAGCAATAGGTGGTTGATGCCACTTCATCAGTTCTTTCAATTATCATTTTTTTGCTTTTTGTAAATATTGTGTAGAATTAATAAACTTTGCCACATTATCATGCATTTCCTTTAATGCTGTCAGATGCAGATATACCATGTGGCCGGAATAATAATGAGCAAACGAAATGTTTTTTTGCAGCTCCGCAGGTATGGGTAAATGATGCATTTCATATTCACCTTCAAAAAAGGGTGTTACCAGGTCAAAGTATCCCATATTCAGCATCACTTTCAGTTTTGGATTGTAAATCATAGCAGCAGCCAGAGCGGGCATTACGTTAGCAAAAAATTTTTGACCAAAAATTGGAGTTACCCGGTAATCAAATTGAGATATTACGCCGGAAAAATTCTCAGGCAGATAAGTCATTCCTTTTCCAAATTTTAAATCTTTCCGCAGGTAATTATTGAAAGTGCTTATAAAAGCCGACCCGACAGTAGAGGTGGTAGGTTCAATCCCGGGGTGTTCAGCTAATGGATCCATTACAGGCCCGGTAAACATAGCATCGTAAGCGCCGGTAATCTTACCTTCATCTGTCAACAGTTCTTTTTCAAATCTGCTGAGACCTATGCGGAGGTTGGCTTTGCGGATATAATTTACCGGAATGCCGATATAATCATGCAACTTTTCCGCGATTCTGTTAAATGTAGCAGAATCTAATAAGGAACCCTGAAGCAATGCCAGTGAATAATCGGTAATGGCAAAATGTTTCACTTCATCAAGGAAGGGTTCTAATTCTGCGGGCCTGTTGGAAATTTTATGATGATACCAGGCAGCGGCTGCTTCTGTAGGCAGCGCCAATGTATATGGAAGGATATCTCCCGGAT
>DASSHD010000595.1:0-13706 GCA_035693085.1 Hanamia sp.
GTTCTGGGAACCGAAGATTTCGGCACAGGAACAACTGCTTCAAGTGATCCGTATGTTACTAATTTAAGCTATCAGGCAACAGGACCTTTGGCTACCGACGGATCATACCGTATTGCTGATTCAACTAATCAAAAACCAGAATGGCAGGTTTCCGGCGACCATACTGGGAATCTACATGGAAAAATGTTGGTGGTTAATGGTATAGCAGAAACATTTTACAATCGTACTGTAACTCTCACTCAAGGTTTTGTTCCCGGCGACTATACTATCAGTTTATACTTTATGAACATTGATACAATAGGAGTTTGTGCCCCAACACCTTTGTTAACAACTTTGACATTTACTGTTGAATACCTTTCACAGTCGAACACCTGGGTTCCCCTTGGCGGTTCGCCTTTTAGTTCTTCGGCTTTCCCTCAAACTGCTAAACCTACTTGGGTTAATGTTGGGTCAACTTATACAATGCCATCTGTGGGTTCTTTTATTCCCAAGACCATCAGAGTAAAGATCAGTGATGGGGTTGTAGGTGGTTGTGGTAACGATTTTGCTATTGATGATATGAAACTTGCATTTTGTCCATCAGGTGGGCCTGCACCGGTAGAATTCATGGATTTCACTGCTCAACAAAAAGGAACCGGTGTTAGCCTTAATTGGTCAACAGCTCAGGAAATTAATAACAGCTATTTTGAAGTACAGAGAAGCGCTGATGGAAATACAAACTGGGAAGCCATTGCTAATGTAACAGGTGCGGGCAATAGCCAGGTAGTTAAAAATTATAGTACGTTTGATGCAAGCCCTCTATCTGGCATCAATTATTATCGCATCAAACAAGTTGACTTCGATGGTAATTTTAAATATTCAACAATAGTTAGTGTAAAAACAAATATTAATAATACTAGAATTTCAGTTTTAGCAAACCCTTTCTTTAATACGCTTACAGTAAATTTCAATAGCCCATCAGCACAGTTGGTTTCTGCCAGGTTGATTGATATCACAGGGAAACAAGTGGCTTTAGAAACATGGTCTGTATCTTCAGGAAATTCAAGAAAAGATTTTTCAAACATTAGCGGGCTACAACAAGGAATTTATATTCTCTCAATAAGAAATAAAGCCGGAGAAATACTTTTCAATGGCAAAGTAATAAAGCAATAAGTACTTACACACGCATAAACCAAAAGAGGAAGCTGTAATGGCTTCCTTTTTTTTGTAAAAAATGTTTCACAGAATTTCATCAGGAATGAAATTAAATGAACCCAAATATTTATTTCTGATATTTACAAAATATGAAACCTCCTACCATCAATGATATAAAAAAGAACTTAGAGAAAAAAGATTCAAGCGAACTTTTAGGATATTGTCTCAAACTGGCAAAATATAAAAAAGAAAATAAGGAGTTGATTGGGTTTCTGCTTTTTGAGCAAGACGATATTTCCGGATTCGTAGAAAATATAAAACAAGAAATTGAAAATTTATTCAGGCAGATAAATAAAACAAATATTTATTACATCAAAAAAAGTGTCCGAAAAATATTAAAGGAAGTAAATAAACAAATTCGCTTTTCTCTGTCAAAACAAGTTGAAGCGGAACTATTAATTCATTTTTGTAATTGCATCCATTCTTTTTCAATCCCCATAAAACAAAGCCAACAATTGTTTAATTTGTATGATACCCAATTAAAAAAAATTGAGAATGCCTTATCAGAACTTCATGCAGACTTGCAATATGATTTAAAAAGACAACTTTTGAAAACCTGATCAAAGAATTTTCCGTAAAAAGGAAGTCTAACCCAGGTTTCTTAACGAAAAGGATTAGTTCCATTTTTTAGTACGATATTTGAACAAATACACTTCAAAAATAATTTATCATGAAAAAGATTTTCGTTTCATTTATGTGCAGTGCCATATTTGCAAGTACAGGATTTTCGCAGATAAACATGCCTGCACCTTCTCCCACTCAATTCGTTAAACAGAATTTCGGGCTTTCGTCTATCGAACTTACATACAGCAGACCCGGATTAAAAGGTCGAAATGTATTTGGAACTATAGTTCAATACGATTCATTATGGCGCACGGGAGCTAATGCTGCAACAAAAATAAAATTCAATGATCCGGTTGAAATATCAGGCCATAAGGTGGATACAGGTAGTTATGCCATTTATACTATCCCTCATAAAAACGGCGAATGGACTTTTATACTCAATAGAGGTTTTAATAATTCAGGAACGAGCGGATATAAAGAAAGTGAAAATGTTTTCAGACAAAATATTAAGAGCAGTAAAACCACAAATAAGGTAGAAACCTTTACAATGCAATTTGCCGATATAAAGCCTGAAAGCTGCGTCCTTTCTTTAATGTGGGACAATGTTGTTGTAAATGTTCCTATAAAAGAAAATATTAAAGATAAATTAAGAGCAGAATTGGAAAGCGCCCTTTCTTCTGATAAAAAACCTTATTGGCAGGCAGCGCAGTTTTACAATGAGTATGATAATAATAAACCCAAAGCACTTGAAATGATTAATTCCGCAATTGCTCAAAATGAAAAACCTCCTTTTTTCATGGTTTACTATAAGGCTAAAATTCAGAAGGAAATGGGTGATAAAAAAGGCGCTTTGGCTACAGCAAAACAATCTCTTGAATTATCCAAAGAAGCGAATAACAGCGAGTATGTATTGTTCAATGAAAAACTGATCAAAGAGTTGAAATAGATTTTTTCCCTATCAATGCGAAGTCCTCCGATGCCAGGAAAGCGGTGGATAACGACTAATTTTTTGTTGAAATATGCCAGAGTGTATCAGCACTTAAATCAACTTCATAGTTTTTCCATTCAACAAAATAACCACCGTTATAGAGAGCTGATGCAAAAACAATCGGATCCGCTAATGGTTTAAATGCTTCCTTATCCAGAAATGGCTTAATATCTGCAATCTTCTTCGTACTATCGCTAAAAAAGCATTCCAGGCGATAGTTACTTAAAGGCCTTATATCGGTAAGTGTTCTCATTTTAATGCTTCAATTTTAAATATTGTTTGTCCGGCAACGGCCAGTTTCCAGTTTGCCATCAACTCGTCTTTATGAATCTCAATCCAGGCCTGCACCAGCTTCATTTTATCATTTGGGAAACCCCTGCAATTATTTTGCCTATGGGGATTTCTATGACAGCCTTGTATTCCGCAAACTCAACATGTATGTGAGGAATATGATGCTCTTTATTATCATAATAAAACATTCTGATAATAATACCATAAAACATAGAAATAACCGGCATGACTAACTTTTGATAAAGATAAAAAATTATTGTCATTCGGCTTTGTTTTTACTAAAGAAGCTAATAAAAGCCGGAGGAGATAGCGTATCATTCTCTCTTCATGGATTTGCTATTATGGACGGGATACATAAGGTTAAATTTTTCTCCTGAAAAGTCATACTGATTGTATTCCTGTAAAATTTTAAACGTGGTTGCTATTTTTGTAATTATTTTCATAAAATAATTGTTCTTCCTGTTTTTTTTAATGATAACAAGTAAGCATACACGGAAACTTTATCTACTTATTTTAAAAAATCTATTTCCAGTAAATGGCTGCAACAAATATCCCATAACAATTACCAATATTGCGCCAATCACATTGAGCCATAAAAATGAGATAACATCTGCTTTATAAATAAGAATTACAAATACTTCTGAAACAATAGATCCATAAAAAAGAGCATTTGCTTTTATTGGTTTGAACCAAAAAGCTACCATAAAAATCCCCAGGATAACGCCATAAAATAAAGAACCCAAAATATTTACCGTTTCGATTAAACTATTACCCAGATTACTGGCAAACTCTGCCACCAGGATGCAGAATATCCCCCAGCAAAATGTATAGAATTTGGAAATACGATAATCCTCTTCCTCAGTCAATTCTCTTTTGATAATCTTTTTATGTATATCAACAACCGTGCAGGAAGCAAGAGCATTTAATGCAGCCGCAATACTTCCCCAGGCTGCAAGGAATATTACTGCTATTAATAATCCAACAAGCCCTTTTGGCAAATAATCTATCACAAAACGTAAAAAAATATAATTAGTATCATTTACATCCTCTCCAGGCAAAGCTTTTGATAACACTGCTCTGTATTCATTTTTAATAATTGTTTTCTCATGGCTGTTTGTCGCAGAAATATCCGCATACTCTGATTCAAGATTTTGCAATTGAGTTTTATAACCCGTTTCTTTTGCACGCTCCATCTGTGTTTCATTAAAATGAATAGGTGCTTTATGATATTGATAAAAAGAAAAAACCAAAACACCGAGCATCAGAATTAAGAATTGCATAGGTACTTTTATAATGCCATTCATTAATAATCCTAACTTTCCCTGGCGATTATTTTTCGCCGTTAAGTACCGCCCTACCTGACTTTGATCTGTTCCAAAATAAGAAAGAGCCAAAAAAAATCCTCCTATAACTCCGCTCCAGATATTGTATTTATCTTTCCAGTCAAAACCATTTGCAGTTCTTCCGGAAGTAATAATATTCATTTTTCCATTTTTACCACCAAGATGTAATGCATCTAAGAATCCTACATTGGAAGGCATTAAATGCACAACTAAATATCCTGCGATCACCATTCCGATAAGAACAATTCCTAATTGAAGTTTTTGCGTATGTGCTACAGCCCTCGCACCTCCTGTAACTGTATAAATAATCAACATTCCACCCATAATAATATTGGTATAGTAAATATTCCAGCCAAGCAACGAACTTAATATTAGTGAAGGTGCATAAATGCTGATACCGGTTGACAATCCCCTCGATACCTGAAACAGAAAAGAAGTAAGCGTTCGTGTTTTTAAATCAAAACGCTTTTCTAAAAATTCATAAGCGGTGTAAACCCTTAATTTATTAAATACCGGAACAAAAAAAATGCATATTACGATCATTGCCAGGGGCAGCCCGAAATAATATTGTACAAACCTCATCCCATCTGTAAAAGCCTGTCCTGGCGCACTTATGAATGTGATGGCGCTCGCTTGTGTTCCCATAATGCTGAGCAACACCAGGTACCACGGCATATCCCTGTTGCTTAAGAAATATCCATCAAGATTTTTAGTTGTCCTGCTTTTATAAACGCCATAAATAATAATACCTGCAAGCGTAACAATAAGCACAATCCAATCCGGATAACTCATGATGGTTTTATTTATAATTAGCTAATCAGCTAATTGAAATATTTAGTAATGAAGTAATAAAAAATAACCTGTAGAACCAAAAAAAGAAATACAATCAGATACAAAAGATTCCAATTGGTACTATTATCTTCTGATTCATTCTCATTCTTATCGTAATGGAGACTCTTCATTTAACTTATTTCTTGAAATAAAGTTTTTCGAATTATCAAACTTATAGTAAACAAACAAAACACGCGATTTTCAATTTTTGAGTTAGAAACTTATATTCAATCTAAATAAAAAGCCCCAAATTGGAAAAATTAAATTTTTTATTCCAAATCATTATTGTCCGACTGAAAATTGTCAACTTTGATGAAACACTTGCTGGCATTAACTTCCACGGCCCCTCTCCTTCGGAGAGGGGGTTGGGGGTGAGGCCAATACCAGCGCGATTTTCAATGATTTTGTCGGACAATAGTGATTCCAAATCTAAATTCTTGTAATTCTTTGTTTCTTATTTTCTTTCCGGTTTTGCAAGCAAATTAGCAAACAACCGGTAAGCTCCCGGAACCCCGGCAGGCAATTCCCTGAAAAAAACCAATCCGGAGTAGATAAATCTTCCTTTACCATAATCAGTGTAGATAAGGCTTCCATCCTGTGGAGATTGCCCCGCATCATGCATTGAGAAAAGTGTTTGGTAATTTTTTTCAAAATCTTCTGCGTGATAAGTACTTCGTTCCTGAATCCAGTTGTCAAAATCCTTTTCTGTGATCTTGTTAGGATAATTCACCAAACTATTATCAGGATGAAGAAAAGTAACGGGAGCAGTTTCATCGGTTACTCTTGTGCGTGAAATGGTAAATGGATAAGGGCCGATCTTTGCTTTTAACCGGCCGATATTATTATTGGTATTATATTGAACTAATAATACGCCTCCTTCTTTAACGTAATTCATAAGAGTATTGTAAGCGCTATTAAGCCAATCATAAATGTTATATGCTCTTACTCCGGTTACGATTGCATCGAATTGTTTTAAATTATTTTCAGTAATATCTTTTGCGGAAAGAACTGTTACTTCATATCCCATTTTTTGTAAAGCTTCAGGAATTTTGTCACCTGCTCCGGGAATATAACCTATCTTTTTTCCGGATGTTTTTAAATTCACTTCTATTAATTTCGATTCAGCTTTATGAAAATAAATTATGTTGGGAATGTGAGAGTACTCTATCAATATTTTATAAGAATCATATATATTACTTCCTTCAACCCCACTCCAGTCAATCATTTCCGTATTTTTTTCATTTGGATCTTTTATAAAATAGTAAGAATCTATTCCTTTCTTCGTTTCAACCACATTGGGGGAAAACGATTCTTTTAGAGTAAAGTTATTTTTTGAAGTTCCATTTTCTATTGTATCCAGCTTTATATTTACCGGTTCATTATTGATAGACAATGCAAGTTCAGGATGAGATCTTAATTCTACTTTGGGAATAATAAACAGTGGTTCAAACCGTTCACCTTTCACCGGATCATTGGATTTGTATTGTATAGGAATATCATACTCCATGCTTTCTCCATGGATCTTTACCGTTACTGTAGCGGATTCGGGATCGTTCTGAGGTTTTCCTATTAATCTTTGATCAGAAACATTAAAAGAACCTTTGCTCATCGGTTCTACCAGCCAATATGGTTGAGATATTTTAGCAGTGTCAGGAATCAGGATGTTCAATGAATGAGACACGTTTTCATTCTCAGGCAATTCATCATTCAACATAAATTTTCTATTTCTGATCTTTACAGAAGACACACTAACGTTCATGCCTGCACGATTATCAGCAACAAAATTTACCTGCAGTGAATCGCCCTGAACTGCAAACATTGTCCTGGTGGTTGCCTCCAGGTAAAGACCGATACATTCTTTTATAATTTGCTTTACCTGTTCCAGTTTTTGATCACGCCAATATCCTTCATTCATCTTTTTTAATGACTGATAAATATTTAAAAGCTCCGGTAAAGATTTTTCAGGATATTGAAATGAATAATCTTTGATTACTTTTTGTATTGCTGTTTCCATTGAAGGATCATTAATTCTGTCCCAATTGGCTGTTACCCCATCCATTAAGGTTTTTGTGGGCGCAGTTCCTTTTATAGTTTTGAAATATTCCCATGAAGTCCCGGGTGAGGAAGGCACACCGAACCCCTGTGTTTTATGCTGGCTACGGCTTTCCGCTGCTATTTCTCCATAGCTTTTCCCTAATAAGGAGTTATAACCGCCTGCATCTATTTTAAACTGGTCAGGTCTTTCTGTATTTACTCCGCCGAAATTAAATGTGTTCCACAAAAGCCTTTTTGCCTGCCACGGTTTTACTCCGTACTTAAATTGTTCAGGGAACTTTGTTGGATCCGCGGCTGCTTCAAAAGCTTCTCCGGCGAGTATTGCAGATGCCGTATGATGCCCATGTCCTCCTTCTCCTGTAGTTGGAAACCGGGTAATGATCACATCTGGCTGAAACTTTCTGATTACCCAAACTACATCACTTAATATTTTATCATGATTCCAAAATTGAAAAGTTTCTACAGGACTGAATGTGAAACCAAAGTCGTAAGCCCTGGTAAAAAATTGCTCCGCGCCATCAATTCTTCTTGCTGCCAGTAGCTCCTGGGTTCTTATCAAACCTAACTCTACACCTTGTTCATCACCGATTAAATTTTGACCACCATCACCTCTTGTCATACTTAAATATCCGGTGCGGTATAATTTTTCATTGGCTAAGTAAGCCAGCAATCTTGTATTCTCATCATCAGGATGCGCTGCAACATATAAAACAGAACCTAACACATCTAACTTTTTTATTTGTTGAAAAATCTGAGAAGAACTATATGACTTGGGAGCCTGACAAAAAACAATTTGTGCAAAACCAAAAAAAAACAATAACAAAAGATATTTACGCATTTTATTCAATTTTTAATTGTACGAAAGTAAGCCAATGTAAATTTTTAAATGAAAGACTTATTATAATTTATGATGGATGGTATTTTAAAATAATTTATCTATTGGGATTTCGAATTATAACCTTATTTATCTTCAATATAATTAAATTTGAAAAAAATTATGGCTAAATTAAAGTTTATTGTTTTCATCTTCAGTTTTTATGCACTCATTTCTTCATGCTCGCATCAGCAAAAAATAAATGCTTTTCATTTTAAAACCTATAAAAATATTACAGTTAAAAATGGAGCTGTAGTTTCTGCAAGTCCGATCGCCAGTGAAGTAGGCGTTTCTGTTTTAAAGCAAGGTGGGAATGCAGTGGATGCAGCAATTGCCACTCAATTAGCTTTAGCAGTTGTGCATCCAAGCGCGGGGAATATAGGTGGTGGTGGTTTTACCATTATACATTTAAAAGATGGCCGCAATATTTCAATTGATTATCGGGAAATGGCTCCCCGAAAGGCTTTCAGAGATATGTATCTTGATTCTAATGGAAATCCACAAATGAATTTATCTCAAAACAGCCCTCTTTCCTCCGGAGTTCCGGGTTCTGTAGCAGGCATGTTTGAATGCATGAAATATGCAAAACTACCGTTCAAAAAATTAATTCAGCCAGCCATAGATCTGGCAGAAAAAGGTTTTGTGCTCGTACCAGGAGAAGCCTCAAGCCTGAATTATATAAAAGACTACCTGTTAAAAATGAATGCCGTTGTACCTGTTTTTGTAAAAAATACTCCGTGGAAAACAGGCGATACATTAATACAAAAAGATCTTGCAACCACATTAAAAAGAATAAGAGATCTGGGAGCTAAGGGATTTTATGAAGGAGAAACTGCAAAATTAATTGTGGAGCAAATGAAAAAAGATAATGGCATTATCACTGAAGATGACTTGAAGAATTATAAAGCCAAAAATCGCGCGCCTACTGTTTTTGATTATAAAGGAAATACTGTTGTTTCAATGCCTTTGCCGAGTAGTGGAGGTATCCTATTGGAACAAATGCTTAAGATGAGCGCTAAGGAAAACATCGGGAATATGAAATACGGCACATTAGCTTCTGTACAATTAATGACAGAAGTAGAAAGACGCGCATTTGCAGACAGGGCAAAATATCTGGGAGATCCTGATTTTGTAAAAGTGCCTGTAAAGACTTTGGTGAGTGATCCATATCTCAAAAAAAGAATGAGTGATTATGATCCTTCAAAAGCCGGAAATAGTAAAGATATAAAAGAAGGCTATATACAGGAAGGTGAAGAAACCACACACTTTGATGTATTGGACAAAGATGGAAACGCCGTATCTACCACTACTACTTTGAATGGAAGTTTTGGAAGTGGAATAGTAGTTGCCGGGGCCGGATTTTTATTAAATAATGAAATGGACGATTTTAGTGTGAAGCCGGGAGTTCCCAATATGTTTGGCGCTGTTGGCGCCGAAGCAAACGCAATTGCCCCGGGAAAAAGAATGTTGAGCAGTATGACTCCTACCATAGTTTTGAAAAATAATAAACCATACATCATTGTTGGAACTCCCGGTGGTACTACCATTCCTACCAGTGTTTATCAGACCATTGTTGATATCATAGATTTCAAACTCAATCCCGAAGAAGCAGTAAATCTTCCAAAATTTCATCATCAATGGTTGCCGGATGAAATTTTTGTTGAAAAGGATTTTAATAAAAATGTGATCGCACAATTAGAAGGTATAGGATACAAAGTGGTTGAGAGAGGATCTATCGGAAGAACAGAAGTGATAATGACCGATGGTAAAACCATTACTGCTGTTGCCGATCACAGGGGTGATGACGGCGCGGTGGGTTATTAAAGAACTTAAAATCTATCCATAATTTACGATTCCCGATAAGTAATAAAAATAGTCTTTAAATTAATCCTCGTTTAAACATAATAGTTATATTTGGCTATTTACTTCAGTGTTAACAGGTATTTTTCGAAAAAATACTATAATACTCATCATAGTTCCTTTTTTGAACTCTTGTCTCCAATATAAATTCACTTCATCCCTCTCCTACCCCACTTTTTGTAAAATAATAAAATCAACAGATTTGACACCATAATCTCGATTCAAAATGAGCAGCAATTCGAATACTGGTTTTGTCATTCTCGCGTAAAAATCTATCAGCAATACAGTATTTGTCATAATTTTTTTAAAATACAGATGGGGTGTCATTTCCACAAAAATAGTTAATCAAGTTATCTACTATTCGTTTAAATGATTTTAAACTACTGGCACTTTTTTTGGGGCAGACCCTGAATAAATAAAAATAAATTAGTTTTACATCCTCATTTCTTAAATTTTATAAAAAATTTTAATTATGCTTAAGACAATCAAATTATTAACAGCAGGTATGGTCTTTACTACATTACTATCCTGCAATGGAGGAAACAAATCCGGTGACGAAGCTAGTATGTCTAAAAACGACACCACTATGGCCACTAACGATACTACTAAGGCTAATAATGAAGTCACTATTTTTAAGGCTACGTTAAAGGGCTCCGATGAAGTACCCGCCAACCCCTCTACCGCGACAGGAACCAGTACTTTAACGTATAACCCAGCTACAAAAACTTTTACCGATGTTACTTCCTATAGCGGAATAACGCCTAGTATGGGCCACATCCATAAAGGGGCCGTTGGCGAAAACGGGCCTGTTGTCTTCCCGTTCACCAATTTGGCATCACCAATTACTTTTAATAGTGATCCACTCACAGATGAACAGGTTAATGCACTTTTTAAAGATTCTATGTATGTAAATCTGCATACAACAAAATATCCGGGTGGTGAAATAAGAGGCCAGTTAATGAAGCAATAATGCTTACTGGTTGAGGAAAAAGTTTTGTGAATTGAGCAGGTCGCTATATATGATGTATTCGAAAGCAAATTCAGAGCATTTCTTTGTTTGTGTAAGCATACACTATGCATGATAAATTAAGAAAAGCCCATAAAAGTTGGTTTACTGAAAAAGAATTTTATGGAAGAAAGAGTTTAATACAAATTCACCTCATCCTTATCCCACTCTACTTTCACTTTTTGGGAAATAATAGAATCAATAGATTTGCCGCAGTAATCTGGCTGGATAGGAAGTTGACGGCTGTAGCGTCTGTTTATCAAAACACATAGTTCTGTTTTGCGCGGGCGTCCGTAAGACAATATGGCGTCTAAAGCGGCGCGTATCGTTCTTCCCGTAAATAAAACATCATCAATGAGAATTACATTTTTATCTTCAATCGAGAATGTAATATCAGTTTGGTTGGGTTCATGTAATTCCTTGCGGATATCATCCCTGTAAAAGGTAATATCCAATTTTCCATAAGGAAAAGAATGTTCGGGTTTTATCTTTTTTAAATGCGCAAAAATTTTATCCGCCAAAAAAATTCCACGAGGCTGCAAGCCAATCAGAACAACAGATGAAAGGTCAATATAATTCTCTATCACCTGGCAAGCAAGGCGCTCGATGGTTATTTGAAGTTGATATTTGTTGAGGATTGTATTCATTAATGAATTACGAATTTTGTTTTTAACTTTCTATTGCTTGCTCACTCTTCATTTAAGAAGGGATAACGGTAATCCGTAGCCGGAACAAAAGTTTCTTTAATCGTTCTTGCACTCAGCCAACGATACATATTTAAAATACTTCCGGCTTTATCGTTAGTACCGCTTCCTCTTGCACCGCCAAACGGCTGCTGGCCTACCACAGCACCTGTTGGTTTATCATTGATATAAAAATTACCTGCACTATTAGTCAATTTTCTTGTTGCCAGTTCCACAGCATTTCTATCCTGCGCAATTACTGAACCGGTAAGTGCATAAGGAGATGTAGTGTCAACTAATTTTATGGCATCATCAAATTTATTCTCATCGTACACATAAATGGTAAGTACCGGGCCAAAAAGTTCATCACACATCGTTACGTACTTCGGATCGGCAACTTCAATTACGGTTGGCTCTATAAAATAACCATTTGTCTTATCACACTTTCCTCCAACCAATATTTTTACTCCTTTGTCTTTCTTTGCCTGTTTAATATAGGCTTCTAATTTATCAAAACTCTTTTCATCAATAACGGCATTTATAAAATTGCTGAAATCCTCTACTGTTCCCATTTTCATGGTTTTTATTTCCGTAACTAATTTCTTCTTTACCTGTGCTGCTATGTTTGAGGGAATATAGGCACGTGAAGCGGCAGAACATTTTTGGCCCTGGTATTCAAAAGCGCCACGGCAAAGCGCAGTAACCAATACATCCACGTCAGCGCTCTTGTGCGCCAGCACATAATCCTTTCCACCGGTTTCGCCTACTATTCTCGGATATGATTTATAAATTTTTGTGTTCTCTCCAATTATTTTCCATATACTTTTAAATACCGCGGTACTTCCTGTAAAATGAATTCCGTCAAAATCAGGGTGGTTAAAACATACATCTCCTAAAGTAGGGCCGTCAACAAAAACCAGGTTAATAACACCATCAGGCAAGCCCGCTTCTTTCAAAATACGCATAAACATCTGCGCGCTGTAAACTTGCGTATTCGCGCATTTCCATACGACTACATTTCCACACATCGCAGGCGCAGTAGGAAGATTTCCTCCTATAGAAGTAAAATTAAACGGAGTAATAGCGAGCACAAATCCTTCAAGAGGGCGATATTCCATTCTATTATGAATGCCTGCACTGCTTATCGGTTGTTGTTTATATATCTCACTAAGAAAATGAACATTAAATCTTAAAAAATCTATCAACTCACACACAGCATCTATTTCCGACTGAAAAGGATTTTTGCTTTGCCCGAGCATGGTGGCAGCGCACATCTCTGCGCGATATTTTGTCGCCAACAAATCTGCCGCTTTCAGGAAAATGTTGGCTCGATTTTCCCAACTCAGATTTGCCCATTTATCCCTTGCTCTCAATGCGGCGCTAATCGCTTTTTTTACATGCGATGCATCACCCTTATGAAAGGTTCCCAGCAAATGACTCCTCTCATGAGGCGGCCTTATTTCTACTTTCTTTCCCGTACGCACTTCTTCACTACCGATGTACATAGGCACATCTATCTTTTTACTTTTTAATTCTTTCAGTGCATTTTTTAAAAGTTCTCTTTCTTTACTTCCAGGTGCATAATTCAGTACCGGCTCATTGGCAGGTAACGGATAATAAAAACTTCCGATATTCATAACTGAAATTATTTAATCCCGAACCCGATCGGGAAAGTTAAAGAATAAAAGCCCCATCTTCGGATCAGGCTTCTAAATTATTTTTTTAAGTACATCACTTCCTTTACCAGGTTCACAGTACGCGGTACATCCGGTAAATATTGGGCAACCAGGTTAGGCGCATAATGCATGGGCGCATCCAGTGAAGTAATTCTGCGAACGGGGGCATCGAGGTAATCAAAAGCTTCTTTCTGAATCCGATAAGCAATTTCAGAAGAAATAGAGGCAAAAGGCCATTGCTCTTCTACAATTACCAACCTGTTGGTTTTCTTCACAGATTCAAATATAGTATGCCAGTCAAGCGGGCGTATGGTTCTGAGATCAATTACTTCTGCACTTAT
>DASSHD010000596.1:0-2668 GCA_035693085.1 Hanamia sp.
ATCATACGCTAATGATAAACCCAGTCCCGTTCCACTTCCAGTTGGCTTTGTTGTAAAGAATGGTTGAAAAATTTTATCAACTATATTTTGTGGAATACCATTGCCATTATCACTAACGGTAATGATTACTTGATTTCCAGATTTCATTGTAGTTACAGAAACTGTGGGGTCGTAGAGGGTTGGCAATCTTTCAAAGGTTGGCAACCCTTTTTCAGCCGCTTCTTTTTGCTTCTGCTGAACAGCATAGAATGCATTGTTGTATAAATTCAATAATACTCTTCCAATATCTTGCGGAATGATATTTATTTTTCCGATACTTTCATCAAAATTACTTTTCATTTCTGCATTAAAAGATTTGTCTTTTGCTCTCAAACCATGATAGCTCAATCGTAAATATTCATCTGCCAAAGCATTAATATCCGTGGGTTCTTTTGTACCGGTACTGGTTCGTGAATGTTGCAACATTCCTTTTACAATATCACCGGCGCGTTTGCCATGGTGATTTATTTTTTGTTCGTTGGCAATCACATCATTGATTATTTCATCTTCATTTTGTTCATCTCTCTCTGCCTTTTGCTTTAAGCGTTCTGCTTTCAGCTCTCCAAGCAATTCCGTATTTACATCCGAAAAATTATTGACGAAGTTCAATGGATTTTGAATCTCATGCGCAATGCCCGCGGTAAGCTCACCAAGCGAAGCCATTTTTTCTGATTGGATAAGTTGTTTTTGAGCGGATTTGAGATCAGAGAGTGTTTGTTCTATTATTTCATTTTTTTCCCGGAGCAGGTTTTTTGCTTTCTTTTCCCGCAGGTAATTTCGATATACAAAGAATGCAATTAAAAGAAGGATAAATAATCCAGCTAATAATGTGTATTGCCTTATTCTGTTTTGATAAGCGGTTCTTTCAATTTCTATTTTCCGCTCATGTTGCTGTTCATCAGTAATTATTTTCTGCAGGCCCTGAATTTTTTTTATTCCAAAAAGTTCATTGCTTAAGGCATAAGCGCTTTTTTGATAATCAAGTGCTGTTTTTAAATCTTTTGATTCATAAAGCCCGGCCAATAATAAAGTAGCTCTTAAAATTTCATCTTTATGGTTGATAATCTGCGATTCTGCCAGCGCTTGTCTTGCATAAAAAATTGCAGAATCAGGCTGGTTCATTTCTTTAAAAAAACCTGCAATAATATTATCATCATCAGCAGTTTGGCTATGAGTATTTGACAACAAAAAACTTTTCCTCAAGTTGTCTAAAGCAACCTGGTGGTTGCTCAACTTAAATTGAATTTCTCCATATAATGCCAGGTAATAGGGTCTTGAATTAGCAACAATTGCACTACTATTTAATTCATTTGCTGCCTTTTGGATATAAACCAATGCCGAATCTATTTGATTTAAATCTTTATATGCTGTAGCTATATTCATATCTAATGCCAATTGCCAGAATAATTTAGTTCCCCTGGAAATTTTCTCCGCTTCCTTTAAATAATATTTTGCGGTTGGATAATCTTGCAGGCCACTATAGATACTTGCGATAAAATTCAAACTAAGCGCCGTTTCAGCAGGATATTGATGTGCTTGTTCAATTTGTAGCGCGTCATACAATAATTTTAAAGATTTGGCCGGATTATTTTGGCCTTCATAATACCTCCCTATATAAGTTAAAGCCAGTGCTTCACCTCTGCTGAAATTAATTTTCTTTGCTAACGCCAGGGACTGCTCCCCATAAATTCTTGAAGAATCGGGACTGACGCCTCCATAATCATAACAAAGTTGTGCAAGAATCAAGACACGGCTTGTGTCTTCCCGGGTAATTGTCAATTCGTGTTTTAAGGAGTCAATTTTTTGCCTGCTTTGAGCTTGACCTGCAACAAAAATGAGTGCCAGGAAAACTGTCAATAATATGTTTTTTTTCATTAGATAATTTTAATCGGTAACAAAATAATAAACTCCGTCCCTCACTTCCTTGCACTGCTTCTCCGGCAGACAGTGGTTCCACTTTTAATTCTCCTCCATGTGCTTTTACAATATCATAGATTGTCTGAACCATGATTTATAGGATTTAAGGATAACCAGGATTGTTTCCTTAATCCTACTAATCTTACAATCATGAAAATCTTGCCTGTCCGCCGTGGCGGAGTTCAGACAACAGGTAATTGAATAATAAATTTACTGCCCCGTCCGACCGGGTCATCCGGGCGGGCTTTACCTTCTTTCTCTGCCTGCGCTGCCGCTCCGGCAGACAGGGTTTCCACTTTTATCTCTCCTCCATGCGCTTTCACAATATCATAACTCAAACTCAAACCCAATCCCGTTCCACTTCCCGTTGGTTTTGTGGTAAAGAATGGCTGAAATATTTTATCAACAATTTTTTGTGGAATACCATTGCCGTTGTCTTTCACCGTTAGTATCACTTTGTCATTAACTTTTTTTGAGCTTACCCATACTGTCGGTTCGTACTGGGTTGCCAACCTTTCAAAGGTTGGCAACCCTTTTTCAGCCGCTTCTTTTTGCTTCTGCTGAACAGCATAGAAAGCATTGTTGTATAAATTCAAAAGCACTCTTCCAAAATCCTGTGGAATGATATTTATTTTCCCGATACTTTCATCAAAATCTGTTACCATTTCTGCATTAAAATTCTTGTCTTTTGCTCTTAACCCATGATAACTCA
>DASSHD010000597.1:0-4599 GCA_035693085.1 Hanamia sp.
GGATTCCTATTTTTTATTAACTTATAACATTAAAGCATAAACGAAAATAAAAGCAGGGCTTTTGAATAGAACTCTCTTGTTAACCAGCACAACCTGTCCCACAATTCGGGAAGCATGATTCACACACAAAACCTTTGCTACAAAGTTTGCGCTAAAAAACTAATGCGAATGTAAGGTGCAAGTATTTTAATTTAGAGGACATCCGATTTTTAATAAGAAACCATACCCTCCAAACCATTTATCAAACTTTTCATCAGGATTGTCAAACAATACCTTGTCCTTTGAAATTTCTTTATATACCGGAATAAGCAAATTCGCTCCGATATAGATTTTTTTAAAAGTTCTATTTGCTCCCAATCTTCCAGTCACAAGATATCCTAAGTCCTTTTTTGTATTTGTGGAATAAATAGCTTGTCCTACAGAGTATCTTTGTGAATAATTTAATAGGTAATTAAAAGATATGTCTGTTGTAAATTGACATTTACTATTCAGCATAAATTCTTTACCTAAAGCAATTCCCAATGACAAATTATTGTAATGATACTTTTTAGTTGAATAACCTATGGGTATGCTGTCCGGGCGATAATCAATAGAGCGATATTTCGTTGTACCGAAAGGGGTTGCCGGAATACTTTTATTAGTAATATCATCAACCTCAAATTTGTAGTACCCAATTGAAGGTATGATGTACCAACCTTTTCTAAATAACATTTTATAACCAAGGTCAACTCCTAAACTTGTCCCCGAAAGTTTTAAATCAGTTTTATATGGTAGAGTTCCATATTGGGAAATGAAGTGACCCTGTATTTCATTTCTCACATGAAATGAAAGCTCTAAAAAACTTTTCGACTTTGAAATTTGACTTCTTGCAGATATACTTAACAAAAAGCTTACAAAAAGAAATAAACATTTCATGCTAAATTTTTAGATGATAGTGTCACTATGTTGCACCTTACGTTTTACGCATTGGATGGCCGGGCATTCAATGAATTTTTACCCGGAACAAAAGTACAGTAACGAACCTACCGGCAGGCAGGCAGGCAAATAGTTGGGATTTTGATTCATAGCTCAATAGAGAATTTCAGCACGCACCACAGCCCAATAGCCAACAAAAGGCTGATGAAAAGCACGTCAGCCCTACTAATGCGCTTGTTTGCTGATTTACTTTTCTTGTGAACCCAATACTGTATTTATATCTCAAAAAGTTGATTCTACTTTATATTTTCTATTTCAATCCAACTTTCAAATTGATGTAGCAGGTAACAGGTTGCGATAATGTTTCCTGAACCCTCACAATCCTTCAACTCTTTAAAACTCATTGAAACAGTGGTACCGTTTTGAAAGGAAGATACTTTTTCAATATTACAAACTTTGTAATCTTTTCCGTTCACGCGCATATATGTCCCTGTACAATCTTTAATAACTGTTGCATTTGTCGTTACATCTTTTTTACAGGAAAAAAATGTTAGTGTTAAGAGTAAAGTAAGAATGTAGAATGTTGTTTTCATTTTATTTCAAATTTTTTAAAAATGTAAAATTGCCTTTGCAAAAATTTGATTGTAAAGTAAGTTACCAAATTTAGAAATGCCATTTCTTACTATTCATAGCTTAATAAGACAATTTGGAACTTATAATCAACCAACAAATCTTTATTTAATTATAAATCCTAATTGACTTGACACTTGAAAAAGTAAAAACGTTGCACGCGGTATCCTGACTATCAGTCAACGTTTAAACTTGGCGATGGACTGGAATTCAATGTACTTTTCACCCGAACGTCTGACGATTGAAAAACCAAAGTTGAAGATAAATACCCGCCCGAACGTACCATTCGGTACGGGCAGGCGTCAGCCAGCCTATTACCAAACCTGTTGTTGTACTTTCGTTTTTTAGAAATCATCACCTTTAATCAATAAATTAGTTTGAGAATGATTATTAATACAAGTACAATTGTTCCCATAAGAAAAATCCGCCTTCCCTGCATTCTATCTTCATTCCTGTAAACAAAAACTCTTTGTCCGTTGGGCAATGTCTTTTTACTGATATATAAACTCCAGCCAATTATAATTCCTACGACAGCTCCAAAAAATACAAAAAAATAACCCGCAATAATTAAGCGCTTACTTGCTTTTTCAGGAGCTGACAGTTCATCAATTCTTTGTGTCTTTAAATTTTGAACTGTGTCGGGTTTTATTTCTTTTCCACGGTCTTTTAAAATCTTTTCAGCTAACTGATAATCAAAGTTTCCCCATTCATCAGGTTTAGAAATTATTTCAGTTAATTCATTGTCTGAAAATTCAAACAGGTAATAATCTTTGTCAACAGTGTCAAGCTGCTTTTTATAATAATCTTCAAGAGCTTTATTTGCTTTTATGAAATCATCAGGTTTAAGTTTAATAGCAATATCCGGTTCAACAGAATTGTTTGCAAAACTGGGGTCAAAAAACTTCCCTTGATTATCTTGTACAAAACATTCAATATCGTTTTGCTTTAATCACCCGGCAATTTCATTTGCCAATTCTATGTCATTAAATTTTTGAAATGTTAGGTAAGTCTCTGTCATAGCGGGTTGTCTAAAATGACGCTCAATGGTTACGCATTGGCTGGGCATTCAATGAATTTTGAGCCGGAACAAAAGTACAGTAAATGAACCAACCTACCGGCAGGCAGGCAAATAGTTGAGATTTTGATTCATAGCTCAATAGAGAATTTTTAGCCCGGAACTACTGATGAACAGCGATCAAAAGCTGATGTTTATTCCCCGCCCGAACGTACATTCGGTACGGGCAGGCTTCAGCCAGCGTAGAAGCAAACCCAATGTTGGTGGTTCGTGCTATTCTTCAATCGTCCAATCTTCTAAATCTATTCCGTCTATTCTTTTAAAATGATTTGAGTTATTGGTTACCATAGTCAATTTATGGGTTACAGAAGTTACACCAATTAAAAGGTCAAAATCATCAATTGGTGTTCCCGCCTTTCTTAGCCGAGTTTTTTCTTTTGCATACAAATCCAAAGAATGGAAAATGGGTAATATTTGAACACCTGTTAAAAAATTATCTAATGCTATTTTATTTTTCTCACGATGTTCACTATTCTCAACTCCAAATTTAAGTTCCGCCAAGGTCATTTCCGAAATAAAAAGATTTTCAGGTGGTACATTGTCAAATTTAGTCTCAAGTTCAAACTTGCCCTTCATGTAAAAAATAGCGATGTTAGTGTCAATCAGATATTTTTTCAAAACGGTTCAATTTCTCTGGTAAACAATCTGCTGTTACGAATTTCTTCAATAATTTCTTCTGCTGTTTTTTCTGATACAAAAGCACCAAACGACTTCTTGAATGTAGATTTTTTGTTCCCTAAATCTGTCTTAACTGATTCGGTCAATTTAGAAATTAAGTCAAGCTTATTATCTGGACTTAAATTCTCTAAAAGCCCAACATAGCCGTTAATTATTGTCGTATTGGTTTCTGTGGATGCCATGGTGTAAATTTAAGAAAGAAAGTTGAAATAATTTTTTTAGCGGAATATTGAAAAGTTGTTTGCGCATGACCACCAACGTTTTACGGCTTGCAGCAGGTGGGAAATTAGAAATCCTTCTGCCCGAACCGTTGCCAAATTTATAAATAAAAGTTCATTGTTTATTCTATCGCTCAATAGAGTTTTTTCAGCCGGGACTACTGCTCAATAATGTTACAAAAGCTCATTGTTATTTTTTCAGCCCCACTTGCTGCAAACCGATGTAAGGCGCATCCCGGTGAGTTTTTTGATTTGGTTGCTATCGGTCAGTCTCTGCTGCCCTTCTCAATGCTAAGAACACTTCCTTCAATGGTTGTGAAACCGAACTTGTTGGCTCATTCAGAACAAGTTCTTGATAAATGTTCAGAAAAGCAATCCGGGTTCTGTGAAAAAAGTGCAAATAATGTCTAATAAAACCAATACAGTCTAAAATCGCAAACTCAATTGCTGTTAGCTCGTAAAGGCTTTTGGCGTAATCTGAAACTTCTTGCTCTATTACGTCTGTTGTAATAAAAATGTAATTGTCAATTTTTGATTTTGCTCCCTTTAATTTTTTAATAGCAACGTCAATATCATCTTTTGTTACTCGCTTATCTTTCATTTCATAGCTTGTAATAATTTTATCATCATTGACAAGTGTAATTTCAACGTCTCCAAGAGAACCTGTTTGCTTGTCTGCCGCGTTGTGGGCTTGTAACGGCAAAAGGTTTTCGCCAAACTTTTCAGAAACAGCTTTGTAAGCTGCTGCAACTATCAATACTGGTAATCTGCTTGACTTAGGTGATTTAAGATGTTGAGATAAAAGAGTAACTATTTCCTCTGATGAAAGCGGCAGCGTTCCAGATGTTTGTTCCAATGCGGTTAGCTGTTCTTTTATTTTCGCTTCGTTCTGATTTTTTATTACCACAAGTTGGCGAATAATCTCCATTAGAACATTTTCCGCAGCAATTCAGTTAGTAAATATATTTATTCAGTTTGAATACTCTTTCAAAGTTTAGGCAATGCATCGCCTGTCAGCCTTTGAGGCTGTTTTGTATTTTCCAGTTTTCCTTTTTTGTGTGTACGTTATTTTTTGCGTGGTTA
>DASSHD010000598.1:0-5706 GCA_035693085.1 Hanamia sp.
TGGTAATCGTTGTTTAAAAAAATTTCTTTTCCCCACACGAATATTTCTTTTTTAATTCTTTCTACGATTTCTTCGCAAGCGTCTATTGCATCTTTGCGATGCACAGAAGAAACAAAAACAAATAAATTAATTTCTCCTGCCTTCACCGTACCCAGGCTGTGATAAATATGCATACATATCAATGAATACTTACTAAACGCGTCTTCCCTTATTTCATAAAACTTTTCCTCTGCCATTTCATGATAAGTAGTGTATTCAATAGCCGCTACTTCCTGTTCATCGATTTTGTCATTACGAACTTGTCCAAGGAACAAACAGTGTGCGCCGATGTTTTTTTTAGTACTATGTTTCGCAATAGCTTCAGCAATAAAGCCGGGATTAATTGGCCCGTCAATAAATACTTTATGAATCTTTTTTTGTTCCATCACGATTTAGTTGATGATATATGCGGCCTTTTATGAAAATACTTTTTCCAGGCTTCCACGCCTCCTTTTAAACTATATGCCACACATTCCGGATATTTTTCAGTGAGCATCTTTACTGCAGTTAAGCTCCGCTTTCCTGTTTGACAAAAAACAATGATCTTATTTTTTGTTGAAACATCTTTCATCGCGTCTTCAAATTTACTTAAAGGAATTTGAGTAAATAAAAATTCATCCACCACCGGTAATTCGTCTATTTCACGAACATCAATGACATCTATTTTTTCCTGCGACCTAAGTGTATCAAACTCTGCCGGTGTTATTTCATAAAGTTCTTCGTGCGCACCACAAAACCACTCGTAATTAAAATTCCTGAATTCTTCTTCATTTTTTGGGAAAGAAGAATTTATATCTTTTGCCGGCGAAACCATAAACTCGTAAAATAAATTGGTCAATGCATTGTAGGAAACAATGGTATTGCATAATGGTTTTCCGATTCCCGTAATAATCTTAATTGCTTCCGTAGCCTGCAAAGTTCCAATGATACCAGGCAATACGCCGAGCACACCTGCTTCGTTACAGGATGGCGCCGATGCAGGGTCAGGCGGTACAGGAAATAAATCACGATAATTGGTTTTAATATTCGTGTCTTTATCTTCCATGTTTAATACACCCACTTGTCCTTCAAATCGAAGAACTGCTCCATACACTAAAGGTTTATTGAGTAATACGCAGCCATCATTAACTAAGTAACGTGTAGCAAAATTATCTGTACCATCAGTCACTACATCATACTCATTCATTATTTCAAGAGCATTCTTTGAATCCAATTGAATATTATAAATATGAAACACAATATCCGGGTTGAATACTTTCAATTTATCCGCCGCAGTTTGTGCTTTGGGCTTTCCAATATCTTCAACAGAATACAAAGTTTGTCTTTGAAGATTGGTCAGTTCCACCGAATCAAAATCAACAATACCAATAGTTCCGACACCGGCGGCAGCAAGATATTGCAAGGCGGGACAGCCCAGGCCACCGGCACCCACCACCAAAACCTTTGCCTGGAATAATTTTTCCTGTGCAACAGTTCCAAATTCTTTGAGCACTGTTTGCCGCTGGTATCTTTGATATTTATTTGAAGGAATCATTTTTATTTATTTACCCCCCTGAAAATGGCGGAAGTATCGCCACGGTATCATCATTATGCAACGCTGTATTTTCCTGAATCATCTTTTTATTTACAGCGATAGAATATTTGATGGATTGCAATTGCGGCCACGCTTCTGCAAGAAACTGGTTTAATTGATTTGTATTTTTTACATCAGGAATTCTCAGGGTATCCTTGCCCGTGATATCAGCCGCCTGTCCGAATGAAAGTAAATTGATTTCCATGTTACAATTGCATTAGCGCTTTATTAAAATCGTTTTTGTCATTGATATTCGTGAACAGTAAATCAACAAATAATCCATTTTTTTGTATATCTATTTTCAATAAATCAAAATGCATTACCATCTCCTGCAATTTAATAATTCCCTGCTCAATAAGGCGCTTCCATTTTGGTAAACATTGCCTGGAATAAACTCCAAATAAGGGTTGGATTTTGCCATGATTCAATGGCAACGCTATTTGCGAATGCACTGCGTGTTGCATTATGTATTTGGCAGCATGAGCAGTAATGAAAGGCATATCGCAACTCACAATAAATATTTGTTCTGATTTGGCGTTGCTCAAAGCAGCATGAATGCCTCCCGCCGGGCCATTATCCTTTATCAAATCGCCAATTACCTTCAATCCGAATTGTTCATACTCATGATTGTTTGAAACAATAATAACCTCATTTACTACGGGCGATAATTCCTCAATAACCTTTTGTACAAGCGGTTTTCCATTGAATAGGAGCAAACCTTTATCTGTTCCCATCCGGGAACTTTTGCCACCGGCAAGAATATAACAATCAATTACGTTTTTCTTGTTACTCATCTCTCACGCAAATAATAATTTAACCGAAGCCATCAGCAAAACGACTGCTAACAATCTTTTTAAAAATAAATTATCAAATTTCTTAGCGCCGAGGTAAGAGCCCGCAAACCCTCCTGCAAATGCTATTGCAATCATCCACACAATTTCCGGCTTGTATTTTAACCCTGTCGTAAAGATTCCGGCGAGGCCTGCAAGCGAATTCACAAAAATGAATAATGCAGATACTGCCGCGGTTTGCTTCATATTTGCCCAATGCAATAGTAATATTACAGGGCTTAAAATAATACCGCCGCCGATACCAATCATCCCGGAAAATAAACCAATCGTAGCGCCTATGAGCAAGGAAGCAAACAGGGTTTGTTCTTTATCCGTTTTTTCAGAATTAAATTTTACACCACCTAACCGAACCACCGGAAAGAGAAGTAGAATTCCTAAAATCTTTTTATACCATGCCGCATCCATAATAATTAATCCACCGATAAAGGCCGCGGGAATTGATGCTATTGCAAATGGCCAAAACAGTTTCCAGCGGAAGTGCCCGTTCCGGTAATATTGTATAAAGGCGGTGAGCGAAACGAATAAATTCAATATTAAAGCCGTTGGCCTCATCGTTGCTGGTGCAAAGGAAAAAAATGCCATCAATGCCAAATAACCGCTGGCGCCGCCATGCCCTACAGAAGAATAGAGAAAGGCAACCAAAAACAACAACAAATAAAATATGATTTCCGTGTGCATTATATTGTAGTTAATCTTTTATCCTTGTAATAGTTCTTGATTTCTTCATTCAAACAATCATAAGAACATCTACCATTTCTCCTTTCATAAATTGTTCTTTTTCTTCTTCCAATTCTATAATACAATCAGCTATGGCAAAAGAATTCATCAGGTAACTCGCCTGGTTATTCAATATAGCAACACCTTCCTCATTCGTTTTCCCCTTTAGAAAAAAAGTCAATCCTGCTTTCTTTTTATACTCATTGGCCAGGGGCATTTTTATTTTTTTCGAATATTGCCTTTTTGTAAACAGGCTGATAGCGGGTATCACATATTCATAAAAACAAGTGAGCACCGATGCTGGATTTCCGGGCAGACCAAAAACAAGAGTGTGATTTCGTTTGCCAAAATAAATTGGCTTACCGGGCTTTTGTTTTACGTTATGAAAAATATTTTTTACTCCACATCTTTCAAGCGTCTTCGGAACAAGATCATAATCGCCTACTGAAACGCCACCGGTCAAAATAAGTATATCGATAGTCAATTGTTTTGTGATGGCATTGATAATTTCTTCTTCCACATCATCAACCATCTCCACAGAAATTGGTGTTATACCCATTGCGCCTAAACCGGCAGTAAGACCAAAAGAATTTGACTCATAAATTTTCCCTTCTGTTATTTCTCCGCCAGGTGGAATCAATTCTTTGCTGGTGACAATGATACTGACAACAGGTTTGGAAAAGACCTCTACTTTTTCGATACCCATGCCCGCTAAAAAAGATATCGCAGGCGCGGTCAGTAATTGCTCTTTGTCTAATGCCGGTTCGTCCTTTTTTGTTTGCGAACCACGAAGCCGGACATTATCGCCTTTAGCGAGCCGCGTGTTTTCTATGTGAATTCTGTTTTCATTTTTTGTAACGTGTTCCTGTATCACAACCGTATCGGCACCGGTTGGCACCGCTGCACCGGTAAAAATCCGAACAGCCTGAAACGATTTGATTTCGATAGCATCATCATTTCCTGCCTGGATTTCGCCACAAACTTCCAGTTCAGTTTTGCCATCCCAACTTTCATAAGAAAACGCATAGCCATCCATTGCCGATTGATGAAAGGGCGGTGTGTCAACAGGCGCATAAACAGTCTTTGCTAAAATGTAGCCTTGGGATTTTGATAATACCCTGGCCTCTACTCTTTGCGTGTTGCAATTTTCAGCAATTATTTTTTTTGCTTCGAATACACTAATCATTCTCTTTCTGCATTTTGTTTTTTGCCACGCCTATCTAAATTTATTTGTCAACCTCCTATATGAATCATACTGCGGTTATTGATTTTTGAAGTATCCAATTTCTTATCCATCGTATTAAACTGGCCTCCCAGTTTTTCTTCTTTCATCCACACACATTGCTTTATCAAAGGCGTTATATCCATTCCCTTTCTGAGAGCACCCAAAATATCTATTTCAGATTTTGAGAACAAACAATTTTTCATTTTACCATCTGTTGTCAAACGCATGCGATTACAACCACCACAAAAAGGTTGGGTCATGGTGCTGATGATGGCAAAGGTGCCATCGTGCCCCGGCACAAAATATTTTTTATCGGTATCGTGTTTTGAATCCTGCAATTTTATAAACTCATATTCTTTGGAAATATGATCCAACATTTCCTGGTAAGAAAAAACCTTTTCGCAGCTCCATTCATTGCCTGCAAACGGCATAAACTCTATGAAGCGAACATGTATTGGAAGGTGTTTTGTCCATGCGATAAAATCATTCAGTTCATCATCATTTACACCTTTCATGACTACCACGTTGATCTTTACACGAAAATTATTTCGTAGCAAAAGAAAAATGTTATCTAATATTCGATTGAATTCATCTCGTTTGGTAATGGCAAAAAATTTCTCTCTTGTTAAAGAATCCAAACTCACATTTAAAGATTTAATTCCGGCACTTTTGAATACATTAATATATTTATCCACTAATACGCCATTAGTACTGATAGCCAATTCCACAGGATATTTGGATATCCGTTCTATAATTTCCTGTGCATCCTTTCTTACCAAAGGTTCTCCGCCTGTGAGCCGGATTTTTTTTACACCTTCTTTTACAAAGACGGAAACGATTTGTTCAATTTCTTCGGCAGTCATGCGCGGCAAACCTTTGAAGTAACCTTTCGGTAAGTCTATAGGATTGCAATAGGCACAACGCAAATTGCATTTATCCGTAAGAGAAATACGCAGGTAATCGTGTACACGGTTAAATTTATCTGTCAGCATACTAATTCATTTTTTATTAGAGGACCTATTCACGATAAATCTACGGAAAAATATTTCTTCATTTTTTGAGTGATCCCTTCATAGTCGCTTGCCGTTAAATATTTATGCGCCAAAGGAAACACTACATTGTCTTCCCTGAAAATATGAAGACGAAGTAATTCAACCAATGCCAGCCCTTGTTCAATGGCTGTATCAATCAGTAATGCATTTGAAACCCTGTCTGTAAGCCGCGAAGCAATCCCCATCAGGCTGAAGGTAAGCGTACCCATTTCCATTGTTTTGATATGGTCATGCTCCAGCATATCTACA
>DASSHD010000599.1:0-3561 GCA_035693085.1 Hanamia sp.
GAGCCTGAGCATAATGGGTATAGCCCATAATTCACCTAATTTTAAATTTGCCACAGACTGATAGGCCAATATAAAATTGCTTAGATTGTTGAAATCTACTCTTCCATCGCTATGTGAAATGATTTCGGTAGCAATATCATATACCCGTGGAAGTCCTGCTGAAGGCCCTTTGATTAGACGCGGCAAGTCCTCACTATATCCTTTGGGCAAATGTTTTTTGCCAGTATTAATTTGTTCTTTAATTAGGTAAAAATTATCAAGCAGCCATTCTCCCGCTGGTATGATTCTTCTATTGGCTTTCACCGCTTCGGTAAGCATGTTATGCACTTCCATAAGAACGGATTCATTATCGGACAGTCGCTTTAAAAGCTTATTGGGCCCCCTTCCCGGAATAAACTGGTGTCTTCCGGCCAGAGTTTTGCCATATTGTACAAGATGTTCGGCACTATATAATTCTGATCTGAGCGGGGGCTTTTCGTTTGCATATTTTTTCAACATTTCCTCACCGGGAAAGGATGTTTTCCGATACGATAAAAGCTCCTGGATAGCATTACTTTTCACCGTGAAAAATTACTATTTTTTTCTTTATTAAATCTATAAACATGAAATCAAACCTGTTTTGACACGAAAATCATGTTCTGTCAGAGATTATCCAGGAATGTGAAATAATTTTTTATTCAATGAAAGAATATCCTCATCTCAATTTAATTTTTTTCATTTAGCTTTGACCTTTAATGCAACTATCCACCAAACATCTTCTGGGCATTAAAGATTTGCAATTTAAGGATATTGAACTTATTCTTTCTACTGCCACACAATTTAAAGAAGTTTTACAAAGGCCCATAAAAAAGGTACCCTCATTACGCGATACTACTATCGTAAATTTATTTTACGAAAACTCTACACGCACAAGAATTTCTTTTGAGCTTGCTGAAAAAAGATTGAGCGCCGACACGCTTAATTTTTCAGCTTCCGGATCTTCAGTTTCCAAAGGCGAAACTTTATTGGATACGGTAAATAATATTTTATCCATGAAAGTAGATATGGTGGTGATGAGACATGGTGCAAGCGGAGCGCCTCATTTTTTGGCAAAACATATTCCCGCCGCAATCGTCAATGCGGGCGATGGCATCAATGAGCATCCTACACAGGCATTGCTGGATGCTTTTTCTATAAAAGAAAAATTGGGTAAGCTGGAAGGAAAAAAGATTGTATTGGTCGGAGATATTATGCATTCGAGGGTGGCGTTGAGTAATATTTATTTATTAAAAAAAGCAGGTGCGGAAGTGATGGTTGCCGGTCCGCCGACTTTGATTCCGAAATATATAAAACAGGCATTCGATATCAGGGTAGAATACAATCTTGAGAAGGCATTACAATGGTGTGATGCAGCCAATATTCTACGCATACAATTAGAAAGGCAAAACCAGGTTTTATTTTCTTCTTTGAGGGAATATAATCTCGCTTACGGAGTGAGCAAAAAATTATTAGATAGTTTACCAAAAGAAATTGTAATTCTGCATCCCGGCCCTATAAACCGCGGAGTAGAAATAGATAGTGATGTAGCAGATTCCGGACAATCCATTATTTTGCAGCAGGTAGAGAATGGTGTTGCGGTAAGAATGGCTGTATTATATTTACTAAGCAGCAAACAAACTTTTAATTAAGTTTTTCATTTTAATAAAAGCAAATCTTTTTTATGGAACGAATCTGCTTATTTCCCGGAACCTTTGACCCTGTTACACTTGGGCACACTGATATTATAGACAGAGCGCTTCCTTTATTCGACAAATTATATGTTGGATTAGGAAGCAACAGCAGTAAAGTTCCTATGTTTTCAGAAGAAGAAAGGTTAGGATGGTTGAGAGAAATATACAAGGATGAACCAAAGATTGGCGTACTTGCGTATGATGGATTGACAGTGGCCTGCTGTAAAGAAGTAGGCGCCAATTTTATTTTGAGAGGGATACGTTACGTAAACGATTTTGAATATGAAAAGGCGATTGCAGATATGAACCGTAGTTTGAAGAATAATGTGGAAACTATTTTTTTAACCACTCTTCCTAAATATACTTCTATCGCCAGCACATTAATAAGGGATGTAATTCGTAATGACGGTGATATTTCTCAATTTCTGCCTGATGTAGTAAAAAGATCTATTTATAAAAAAAAATAGTACTGATTTTATTTTCATACTCACAAATTTCTTATCATAAGTTATACGATTGATATGTCTATCTGGTTTCATAAAAAAATTTCTATTGAAGATATAAGTAAAATTGGTGCAAATACCATGGTAGAATTTCTTGGATTGAAATGGGTGGAGATAGGAGAGGATTTTTTAAAATTATCCATGCCAGTAAATAATACCACACGTCAAGCCTATGGTTTCCTGCATGGCGGAGCCTCTTGCGTTCTGGCTGAAACTGTTGGCAGCGTGGGCTCTGCGTTGGTAATTGACAGAGAAAAATTTTACTGCGTTGGATTAGAAATCAATGCCAACCATTTGCGAAGTGTGAGTGAAGGAATTGTAACTGCTACGGCAAAGCCTTTGCATTTAGGAAAATCTACTCATGTATGGGATATTAAAATTTATGATGAGAGAGAAAAATTATTTTGCGTAAGCAGATTGACTGTAGCAATACTTTCTATAAAAAAAGAGATTTAATTTGAAACCTGAATTTTAAAGAAGCATTCTTTCATATACTGTTGCAAAATATAAAAGCAGTAGAACTTTTTACAACTATTATGTCTGCAATATGGATTTAAAAAATGGAGTATCATTGCACTCCCGATTAAAAACTATTTTATCTTTTTTGTTGAATTATGAAATTTTATAAACAAATAGGTTTTGCTGCCAGCCTGCTTTTGGTAATCAGTTGCTTTCTTCCCTGGGCTTATTATCCTGACGTGCAAAAATCTTTTAACGGCTTTTATTCCGAACAGGGAGTGTATGGAAAGCCCGGAAAAGTTTTTATATTTTTTGCTGTTTGCTCGCTGATATTAATTTTCGTTGACAGGATTTGGGCCAAAAGAACATTAATTTTTATTTCTGCTTTCAATGTTGGCTACTTAATAAGAACGTACATTTTATACACAACCTGCTATGGCACTTTCTGTCCCCGCAAGGAGTACGGAATATATTTATTAATACTTAGTTGTATTATTTTGATGGGAGTATCTTTTTTCCCTGATTTGAAAGTAAAAGACGAGGAAGTCCCTCAAGAGGGAAGCCCCGAAAAATAGAAATCTGCAATATTTACCTGCCTACCGGTAGCCTGCCTGTCCGGTAGGCAGGGTAGGTTCTTTTACTGTATATTCTTATTCAAATAATTCCGCCCTGTTTTTTGGCCGTTTGTTGTCAAGCCATTTAAATACTCTCAGTTTCTTTTGGTCTTCAGGAATTTGATTCATTGGGTACATCTTGCCTTGTATCTGGTTTATAAAAGTTACTTTATTCAAATCCTGGTTTTTAAAATAAAGGTCTATCACATCGGCTGTAGCGCGGTTCATTCCTATATAGGCGCTGTCATCGTCCTGCATATAATAGATACTTTCAGA
>DASSHD010000600.1:0-2772 GCA_035693085.1 Hanamia sp.
AATTTATACGCATAATGGGGTGTTTCTATTTTTGACTAGGAAGCACCTTTTTTTGTGGTGTTAGGACATAGATGACCCCCTCTATCTGTTTGGAAGAGAAGGTTATGGTTCCTCCAAGTCATTTTACTTTAGTCCATTTTATCCCCATTTTATGAACATGTGAACTAGCTTATGTATTTCGCAACTGAAAAGTGAACCATTTCGCAATTTAATTTTGAACCACTCCACTTTCTTCAGTTTTGAGCCATTCCTCCGTTTCTCTCATCCGGAAGGATGGGCCATTCATATTCAATACATGTGATTTATGGGTCAGACGATCAGTCAATGCTGCCGTTAATACTGGGTCTTGAAATATCTCTTGCCATTTCATAAATGGCAGATTACTAGTAATTATCGTTGACTTTCTTCCTGCTCTTAGGGAAAGATGGGTAAATAATAATTCAGCTCCTTCTTTATCAAATGAGATATACCCAAGTTCATCAATTATCACCAAATCATATTTTTCAAACTTCAGTTCAAATGACCGAAGTGTCCTTTCTGAGCGACATTCCTTAAGCTGATTGATTAGCGAAGGTACTGTCGCAAAGAATACCCTGTATCCAGCTAAACACGCTTCCATGCCAAGCCCTATAGAAATATGCGTTTTTCCAGTACCAGGTGATCCTGTTAAAATTACGTTTTGACCTTCTTTAATAAAATCTAAATCCTTTAAATGAGCTAATTTATGCCTGGCCTGATCCGGTAATGCGTCTTCCATTAATTCTTCTAATAGCTTTTTCTGTGGGAAATTTGCTGCACGAATTCGATTTTGCTTTGCACGTACGAAACGATCATTTTTTTCTTGCACAAGCACCTGAAATAGGATATCAAATGCTTGTGTAGTATTTGTAAATTCCGTTTCGTCTTGAACCATTTTTCGAATACTTGGCAGTCTGAGATCTTTACATAGTTGAATTACTTGTTCTTTTTTATTCATGATAAGTTACCTCCTCTACCTGGTTAAACATTTTCGTATAAGCCATCATGTTATTTTCAGATTGATCCATTATTTCATCACGCTTATTGATGGTACTTTTTACCGGAATTGACTGTTCGCAGATGAAAAGAATCCTTTCTGTAGAAACATAGCTTAATCGAATGTTTTCAAGCTGTTTAACGGCTTCAAAAACCTGTTGAATGTTATTATTTTCATTCATATAAAGAAGTAACTCTATGAATTCTTTTTCTTTTCCTATATAATGTTGGTAGTATAGATTCTTAATTTTTGTTGGTGCCTGTCTCAAAGCTTCGCTTTGGGCTAGAGCACCTTTTTTCTTTTGAAATGTTCCCAAGTAGTGATTTATATCCATTACCCAGTTATGTAATCCCCAATTACGTACATGTACGGCAACCAATTCTCCGTCAATAAATAGTTTGATCTCCTTTGCGCCAACTTTTGCTTTAATATATTTTCCCACATGACCTTCGGGAACAGAATAATGATTTTGCCTAATTACCACTGTACTGTATTTATTCACTCGGCATTCAACCATTTCAGCACTATCAAATGGAGTAATAGCTGGCTTTGAAACTGTTTTTTCTTTTTTCATTAAATCAATTTGCTTTATCTTATGTTCATAATGATTACGATTATTTAGCTTTTGTAATATGCTCTTCAGATGATCTTCAGCCTCTTGTAAACTAGTAAAAGAAAATTCTGATGAAAATGCTTTTCTTCTTATAAATTCAACGCTTCGTTCAACATGACCCTTTTCGTTCCCTTTTCTTGGTTCACATAACCGAATCTTAAACTGATAGTAATTTGATAAGTTTGTCATACTATCCGTGATTTGCTTCTCATTACCAATGAATGATTTCACAACGGTTCTCATATTGTCATAAGTGAATACCGAAGGTATAAATCCTATTTCTTCAATAAATCTTGCGTGAACATCTAATACACAAACCTGAGATTCTGACTCATAAATCCTCGCAAAGCGATAATTACTATAGGCTAAAGTGAACACGGCAAGGGAATAACTTTTTATTTTCCCATCAATCTCTAATTTTAACTCTCCCCAGTCAAATTCTACTTCATATCCAGGCTCACAATGTCTACGAATATAAACTTCTTTTACTTTTGCTGTTTCACTGTTAACGAAGTTGCGAACAGTTGTATAACTAATAGAAAACCCCGCATCTATTAACTTTTCATGCATATCTATTATTTTCATTTGCTGCTTATGCATATAATGATTTCTCTTCCATGCATTTTCCTTAATGTAGCCACGTAAAATAGTTTTAATTTGTTCAGTTAATACTTTCTTTTTTCCTTTTCTTTTTTTATAGGTAGGTTTTTTCATAATCTCCTCCGTGATCGGCAGATCACGGACATCCTTAAGTCTACTTTCCTTATATTCCTTAATATATTTACGAACGGTATTTCTTGCTTTATTCGTCCTTCTTGAAATTTCCCTTTCACTAACATCTTCCAAATTTAATTTTATGATTTCCTGCTTTTTTTCAATGTAATCACTCCCGATAATCCCCCTAACATTTCGCTAGGGTTATTTTCCATCGAAGTGGTTCAATTTTCAAGTGCGATGGTGGTTCATTTTTAGATTACCATATACAGCCGTTTATTTTGAAGATGAAAAAATCAATACATTGACAATGGATGGAGAATTGTTGCTTGTCGTATTAAGTTCAGTCGCACAACAGGAAGTTGAGAATATATCCGCTAATGTTAAAAAAGGTTTAAAGATGAAAATGCAACGTGGAGAGTTAGTTGGT
>DASSHD010000601.1:0-3598 GCA_035693085.1 Hanamia sp.
AGATCAGTTGCTTACAAAAGAGGGCGCTTTAAAAATGACAGGTGTTAGCAATGCTACTTTTTTGAAAGCAATAAATGAGGGCATTGTAAAACCCCAGCTCATAAAGGGCAGGAAAAAAGCGATGTATCTGGAAACGGAAGTCTTAAGAATTGAGAAAAAGAAAAGAACTTCATAGCTGTATCATATCATCATCCTTAATAGGAATGAATTTTACTTTTTTATTGCCAATTTCCTTGAGCGCGTTATTAGCATAATTGAAATTGTCGCACCATTTCCGGCACCTTTTTTTCATTTCAGGATCAAGGTATTTATCAAAGTGATAAACAAACTTCATCATTGCAAAGTTATCTCTGTAAACATCTACATACTCAGACATTTGATACTGTAAAAATTCTTCTCTAAGCCTTTTAAGATCTTCTAATATAATTTCAGGAGAAGGTTTTTTTGGCGGTGAAGTCGTAATATCTTTTAAATCCTTAGGGAGGTTGAAATGTTTCTTTTTTCTTTTGCCACCGGTATTCTCATTGGCACTGGCAACATACTTTTCAAATTTTATTTGATCTTCCTTAAATTCAATATACCTGCCCAAATTTACATTTCTGGCTTTTAACTCTTTTCCCAATTCAATTAAATCTTTTTTATTGTAGTAGTATGTATGCCCTCTTTTAAAATAATTATTGAATCCAAATTCCTGCCTTATAAAAGTCCCTGAACGATAAGAGGCATCTTTAATAAATCTACTAATATGGCTATCCTCAATCCATTCACCCCTTTCTATACCGAGCTTTTGAAATTCTTTGGCTGCTTTATTTAATGCCTCTTCAGAAAATGGTTCCTGCGGTAGCAAGTCAGGAGTTCCGATTAATTTGCTAATAGCAATTTTTAATTCTTTTATTTCCTGTAAAATTTGTTTTTGCATACACGTTATTTTAAAGACAAAAGGTACAAAAACATCAAAACCTATCATTCGGAATTTCTGCCAATTTATATTAGGACTTTCTACCGGAATTGACCCAATCAAATAACTTAAATAATAGCCTTTACAATTCTATTTATCCTGGCTTCGGGCACTCAGGCGGCAAACACACCCCCAATACCCCACAACCATTCCTTTGCCACCTGTTTTTTGCCCGGCTTCAAAAAACAAAAAATATTTTAGCTAATCTAATTTGCCAACCGCGCCAACAATAACAGCCATCCCTACATGTAAATAAATCCAGGCTAAAAATACAATCAGCATCAGTTCCCTGGTAAACTAAAATCTCTATAAATACAAAGTCATTTCTGAAGAATCAAAGGAGGGCTTCGTGCAGAAAAAAAAACAAATACTACGCTAAGTTAGGCAATGGCGGTACGCTGCACATAACCCACCCGGAAAAACAAAACCATAAACACAAAACCAGCAGCACAGCCCAATCATTTATGTTTTGTTTTCCGGTCGTCCATTGCCTTACGTCGCTTCGTTATTTATTTTTTTCACATTTTCAATCTTATTATTATGTCAGTATCATTTCCGTTTCCAGGTCGTCGTCGCAGGCATTGGGTGTCCTTCATTCAGGTTGGTTGCCTTTATGGTTCTGTCGTCTATGTAGTGTATCGTTGCCCTGTCATCGGTGGCGTTGCATTGTATCATTTAGCATGGCAGCATCGTATTGTTGCTGCTTAGTGTTATCTTCCTTGGTCGGCTTCGGTCGGCCTATTTTTATGGTCAAATAAATCATCCCTTTTTATTTTTGTAAAAAATTAAGAAACCAGATTATTTGTTGCTTTGCTGAAAAAAATACTTCGTATTTCTTGAAAGAGAAAAAATAATCTTTATTTTTTTGTTCCAGGAAAAGACAAAAAGGAATTTTTAAGTACTGTTTTTCCCCTCACTGCTTTTTATTTTTTTCTAAAGCCAAACTTTCGGGCTAATCTAATTTGCCAACCGCTCAAACAACTACCGCCAACGCTTCCATTGGCTTTATTGAGCAATAGTTTTTCAATCAGCTAAACACATGGCATCTAAAAAGGTAATAAGGTCTCTCTTCGGTAAGGTTCAGCAAGTAATGCGCCAGCCCCTTGCAGCATTGCCAAAGAAAATTTTTAAGTTGCTTTTATGGTTTTGGCAAAGCTGCAATGCCCTGCGGGTGTTCCGCTTCGCTACACAGGCTGTCACATTTCTTGCAGTTCACCTTCCCTGCGCTCGGGCAGCTATTGTGTCCTTCACCCAGCTTCGTTCATTTCTTCCTTCGTTCCGCTTCATTACACCACGTTCGTAGCCACCCCTTTTCTTTCAGGCATGGCCCTTCGTTCCTCTGCTATCACCCTGAGCCAGTCGAAGGGCACATGCCTTTCAGCAAGCACACGCTACAATACTCACTGGGTTTCATTACGCTCACTACGTCATTCATTCACTTCAGCAGGCTTCAGTCCACCCGCTGCCAATAATTTTGCGTGCCTTTCGTGCCTGCTGCGGCTTCGGGTTTGTCATGGTTTTTGTGCCCTGACCACAATACCTACCCGAAAAACAAAAACACACGCCAAACCCTTGCGTATTACGTTGCTGTCTACCGCCCGGCTAACGCCGTTCTTTGTAGCCACCACCTTGCAGGCGCACGCACGTTCCGTCCATTCGTTCCTCATTCCCGTCTCTTGTATGCGGCACGCACCTACGCTACAGTGTGGACAAGTTTGCCACACAGCCCAGCTTCTTTTTTAGCCGCAGGCGCTATTACCTTTTTTGCTAATCACCAGCATGATATAAAATAAAAATCCTATTCTTCTACTACACTTGCTTTTGGTGCATTGCTTTTTACAGAAGCAATTCCATTATCTCTACCCGCTTCACTTTCATACATTTCACTTGTCCCAATGATTTGACCATTTGTTGCTTTTAGGTTGAAATAATACTTTCCATTAGCAGATGATTTTTTTTCGTATTTACTGTCATCCTGTGAATTGGTTCTGACAGATTCAATTCCATTATTACAACCGGCTTTAGAGGTGTACCCTTCACTGGCAAGTATTTTCTGTCCGTTATCAGCTTTCAAACTAAAATAATACTGGCCATTAGTGCCGGTTTTAGTGACAAATTTTCCCATGGTTTAATTTTTTTTAGTGTAATCAAATATACTACTTATGATTTTAAGATAAAATCATGATAGTCAGGAAAAGAAATCAAAAAAATAAAGCAAAGTTAGGTGGCTTGCACAGCCCTTACTTTGAAAAAACCAAAAGACTACGGCATAAACACAAAACCAGCCGCACGCTGTCACACAGAGCCTGTCTAAGTGCCTTCATTTATTCCGTTTCCTTTTGGTTTTTTAGCCCCGCCACCTGTTCCAGGAGCTTTCTTTTTTTCTCTTTTTTCTTTTAAAAATTAAATTTTATTACAATGAAAAATGCAAACAATTACTTCGGAAGTTCAATCGGTTCAGAAAATTTATGGCGCTATTCGATTTCTAATTTCATCTATACCGATGGAGTTAAATCAATGGTCAATAATTGCAATGCTTATTGGTTAATTGACTTAATAATTAGCCATCAGCTACATAAAAAAGTGAAAGATGAATCATTCCAGGTGTGGGATTTAAAGAGAGTAAAGGGTAATGTCTTT
>DASSHD010000602.1:0-4336 GCA_035693085.1 Hanamia sp.
CACTAAATCGTTTTTCTTTTTGTAATCAGCAAATCTGTTTGCTATTCTACTTAAATAAATCAAAACATAATAGGTTAATGGACGCCTAAAGAAAAATTCAGCAACACTCCCGCAAAGTATCACGCTAACGATCATTATTATGCCACCCCACCAGCTATAAATGAAACCTATAATTATACTTGCTATCGGCAATAAATAAGTAATGAATAGAACATTGCTTGGCCACCCCTCCATTAGAACCGCTTGATTCGCCTTCAAAAGACTTTTTGATTCAATAATATTTTCAGTTCCTTCTGGCATCATTATTTTTGCTACCCATAAACTTGTGTCAGATAATCCATCACTAAATTTTTTTAAGAAGCCGTAAATGACCGCAATTGCAATTGCTATCCATAAAAGCATATAAATATAATTAGGAATTAAAAGTAGTTATTTTCGTACTAATTTTAGTTTTCTGTTGCTTATGTGTAAAGAGTATATCCATTACTCATTGTTGAGAATGATCTAAAGGTGTTTTTAATTAAAAATTATTACGAATGGGTTATCGTCCTCCGAGGAATAAATTTGAAATGTATTTTACTGCAATAGGTAATTTATTGTATTATGGAGCATTATTAGGAGCAGTTGTTTTTATAATTGGGTACGGAGTTTATAAACTATTTGGTTGGGAGTGGTTTAAAAATAACCCTATAGCCGATATTTGGATAGCTTGGGTTATCGGAGTTAGTATTATTTTTTGCTGGTTTAAATTTAGTAGTGATGAGTGAAACGAGGGGCATAATTTTTATTTTTTATATTTTTAAAGATGTCCAATAAACAGAAAGGAATTTTAATTTCGGCTATCATAATAGTTCTATTGGTGGGTGACATTTTTGTGAGGTTCTTTTATAAAAGTGAATTGCATTTGAAATTTGATTCACAGGAGTTTAATAATATATCCACGCCGATAATTTCTTTTTGCGGCTTTATAGCTGTAATTATCACGATTGCTTTAACTATTAGGCAAATCAAATCCCAGCAGGGGAACAATTTTTTGATTTATTACCGGGAGACTTTTCAGAAAATAGCAACGGAAATGGTTGAAAATAGACAAAGCATTGGATTCTCAACTTACGAATTATTAAACTTTGTAAATTATTATAGAAGTACTTTTTTAAATCTGAAAAAGTTTCCCCAGTTTGTTTCCGATCTTAACGATTTCAAACAAGGTATTAACTCAAGTAGTTCGGGCAAAACCTATGATAATATTTTAGGAAACGTTAGATTATTTATGGCGTCATTAGATATACTCTTAAAAAGGTATAAAAGTCTGCTTGGTGAAATAATGCAACATACAATATTAGATGCCACTCAAAAAGAGCTCTTAATAAAGGATTTGTTTGAATCGCAAGTTTATAAATACTATTATGGAATAACCGTATTAGAGTCCCATAGCGATTTAAAAGAAATGGTAAGCGATTTCTATATCGATTTCGGTATTTATGAAAGGGAACAACTTAAGGTTTTTAACAATCAGTTTTTTCAATTAAGAAATATCATTCAAAATGATGAGCAATTGAAAAGAATAATGGAATCATAGAACCCTTAATCCATTTATAAAATTGGTTAACATTACAATCTTTGTACCCCTATTGTACCTTGTAAAAATTGAAATATAGGCCCAGTAAGGATTTCATAGTATTATATGGTTCCAGCCCCCGGCACACTTTAAAATTTTAAAACCTTGATGGTGTAAACTTTCAGGGCTTTTTTGTTAGAGAAGATTTGCAAAGCCTATAATCCTAAAAAAAAATCTACTTTTTTGTTCGTTTACTGTAATGCTGCATTCTTAACTATCCTGGACAATAATTCATAATCTCACTTATTCAATTCCTGTATTTTTTTTCTTTCTCCTACAATCCAAATTATATCTCCCCATTCAAATTTGGTATCTGATTCAGGATTCAAAATTCTTTCTTCAGTTCTTTCAATACCTACAACCCGCTCATTCGTTCGTTCGCAAATGCCGGAGTCGCGGATGGTCAGGCCTTTGAGACGGTTATTTACTTATTAAAAAAAACTTTTGATACATAAGTTTAGGAAAATGATCAACCAATTTCTGAATCAATAAATCTTAATGGCTTGTTTTTACAGCTATTCTTTGCAACATCCAGTTTGCAGGAGTCCTGGTTATTTTTACTCCCCGTGTAAGATTACGGTTACCAAGATTAAGAAGACCTTCAAAAACGCCTGAACTACCTCTTGACTGAACGCCTTGCTGGTCAAAAACAATATCATAATTGGGTATCGCAACATCTGTGGCAAGAAGATAATAATTATCTGTGCCTACAGGTTCTGCGCCGTAGTAATCATCACCATTAAGTTTTTTTTCTGATACCGGCGTATGGTTTTCATCAAGGATCGGAAATTTAGTTATATTACCACTATGAGAGTCCGGATATAATAAACTCATTGTGCCCGACTGGTCAATATCAAAAACATAAATAAATCTTTGTTTACTATCCCACCTGGATGCAAAGTCTTTTTCATTTACAAAATACAAATCAAATTGTTCTCCTACTTTAATTCCTTCATTTCCTATCACCTGGTTTGAATTGTGTTTTCTCAACTCTAATTTAAAAGGAAAGTTATCATTCTGTGGAGGAACCAGATTAAGCCATCCTCTTACTTTTGAAAGCCGTATGGCATATTCGGCAAGGCTGTCTGTTACATAATTATAAGATTCATCATTGTCGCCTTTTAATTCAAAAATTTTAGTTTGAACCGGCATCATGGAAAGGCTGTCTTTAGCGGATAGTTGCGTTCTTACCAGGCTGTAATTTAAAACATCGTTACTATCAACAGTTCCATACAAAGCATATTGAGCATCATTAGGATTATCAACTATTTGCAAATTTTTATAAACAGATAATAAAGAATTCAACGAATCAAAAAGTGAATGTGGAGCCGGAATATTTATATTTACTTTTCTATCGTTTGCGATTTGAAGGATGTTATTTTCCGAAAAATCCTTTAATTGAATCTGTCCTTTGGAAGTATCATTATACCACCATTTACCATTGGAATAATAAAAGGAAATATCCGGGTCATCATACCTGAAATCGTTTATCATCTTAATTTTATTTCGGGTATCTCCCACAATTTTTGCATATTGAAATACTTGTTGATAATTTAGTTTGGAATCAGGAATATATAAATTTAAAAAAGGCGCTGAAGAAGAAACCCAATTGGTAACTTCAAATAATTCTCCCGGTTTTATATTTTTATCTCCCTCTGTTATTTCACCTTCAGAAAGATCAGGGCCTAAAATATTAGTGATCTTTATTTTGGTGTTTCCATTCACTTTTGTGAGTTCGTTTTCTTCATGTAACCCTATTACCATCCCGGCCTCAACCTTCACCCTGTTGCCGATCACACTGTCCACAGGAATCAGGATCTTATTGGTTAAGGTTCCTTTTGACAATCCGAATAAAGTACCTTCCATTCTGTTTACATCTCCGGCCATAACCGGTTCTTCTACCACTCCATCACTTCTTAATATGGCATGAAGCGCGGTAAATAAATTATTAACCGAACCATTTACATCCTGTTGTTTTATTGCATTTAATAATGCCAGAGTAAATGCACCATGAGGTTTATTATTTTCATCCGTCTGCTCACTTTCAAGCTCGTCTTTTTGAACAGCCGCAAGAATTAAATAGTTACTATTCTTTATTTTTTCGGGCGGTATCGGGTTCGATGCATCTTTTGCATCCCAATTGCTTCCGGGCATGTACCTGAATTTTGGAGGAGTATTTTGAATACCTCTGTCAATAGTTCCGCTATGGCAGCAATCAAAAATGCAGGTTAGTATGACGCCCTTGTTAATAAATTGATCAAATACTGCGGCTAATTCTTTATTTCTGATATCACGAACTTCTTCCTTCCAATAATCAACAGGGACAATAGATTGATCGAGATGGTCTTCTGTTTTGTTTAATGAATTCTTTACTTCGCTGCCATGGCCTGCATAGAAAACAAAAGCGATATCTCCCTTTTTGCTTTTATCTAAAAGTTCTTTCAGTGACTTTAAAATATTTTCTCTTGTTGCCTGTTCATTATAGAGCGCTTTTATGTTTTCATTTGGAAAATTATATTTCGCATTAATCAATATTTTCATTGATAAAGCGTCATTTTTACAACCATCCAATTCAGGAAAAGGAGAACGATCGGTTTCTTTATATTTATCAATTCCTATTACCAATGCCCGTTCCTGTTGGCCCCGGGATATAAAACTCCAAAGCAAAATCGCAATGCATAAAAATGAAATTTTTATTTTCATAATTAATTATAAATT
>DASSHD010000603.1:0-9568 GCA_035693085.1 Hanamia sp.
ATAACGAAATCCTTTTCTAAAAGATATTTTAATTTGATTCTTCTCAATACATCATGATCTCTGTATTCCTGTGTTATAAGTTCACCCTGTTCTGCGAGTTCCTTTGTATAAATAGAATATTTTAAAACTGCTTTATTGATAAAATAAGAAATAGCTGAAACGATCATTAAAGGAACCATTAACGAATAACCGCCGGTAATTTCTGCAGCCAGAAAAACACCTGTTAAAGGCGCGTGCATCATACCACTGATGGAAGTAGCCATTCCCGCAATAATAAAATTGGTGACATCAAGGTGTACCATTCCGGTTTGGTTAAGCCCGAAAGCAAAAACAAAACCAAACAACCCGCCAACTACCACACTGGGGCCAAACATGCCACCGTTGCCTCCTGCACTCATTGTAATGGCACACGCAAAAGATTTTCCTACAAATGAAAGCGCTGCAAAAAGTATCAAAACCCAGGCTATTGCCTGATATTTTGAAAATAAGCTATTTGCCAAAAGGGATTGATAATTGCCATCCAATAATTTTTGTATCGTAATATATCCTTCTCCATATAACGCCGGCAACAGCGCTATCATGACCCCTAAAATAATTCCACCGATCCATACTTTATTGTATTGGTTTTTGATTTTTGCAAAAACTTTATGAATATAAGAATTTAACCGGCTAAAATAAATTGAATAAATCCCACCAAGAATACCTAAAACTATGTAATACCAAAAAGATTCTACAGTCCAGCCACTTGTAACCAATACGAACAGAGGTTTACTTACAATTAGTTGTGAAACAACGGATGATATGGCTGAGGCAATTAATAATGGTATTACCGCAGGAATAGAAAATTCAGGCAAAATCACTTCAATAGCAAAGATCATTCCCGCTATCGGACTGTTGAAAGCGCCTGATATACCTGCGCCTGCCCCACATGCCAACAGCAATGTGGTTTCCCTGTAATTCAGGCCAAAAAAACGGCCAATGTTGGAACCAATTGCTGCACCACTTGCAACTGCCGGCGCTTCAAGACCTGCTGAACCACCCAACCCTACAGTGAGAGCGCTTGAAATAACCTGGCTATAGATATTATGAAAATCCAGTTTGCTTGATCCATGCGAAACAGAATATATTATAGGAGGAATTCCATGATGAAACTTACTCCGGCGGATGAATGTGCGTATATAAAAAACTGTAAGAAAAATACCGATCAGCGGAAAGAAAAAGTAGAGATAAAATTTGTACTCCCAGTGTAAATCGTTTTGAAGAAAGTTGGCCACATAATGTGTGAGTTCTTTCAACAAAGAAGCAGCTATACCTCCCAGCATGCCTACTACCGCTGCAGCTAAGATTAAAAAATTAGCATTAGAAATCCTTTGTTTACGCCAATGATTGATGATCTCAATATATTTTATGAGCCCGTCGTACAATTTGGCAGAAGAAATAAATATTATTTTTTTCAAATTTCGGCGAAGGTAAATACAAAAACTATTATTATAAATTATAAATGAAGTTAATTCATTTTTAAAAAAGTTTTTATCTAGTCAACTGTTTTGTATCTGATTTTGAAATCCGATGTTCTATTTTTAGTTAATAAATATTCAATAATATACAAAGATGATAAATAAACAATCTTCCGCTCATTACCTGTGGGGTGAAAATTGCGACAGTTGGGTATTAACCGATACTGAGGGTTTGTCTATCAAGCAGGAAAGTATGCCAGGTGGTACTAAAGAAAAATTACATTTTCATTCCAAGGCACAACAATTTTTCTTTGTATTACATGGAATAGCAACTATGTATGTTGATGCTAAAAGGGAAATTCTCAGGGAGCATCAAGGCCTGCTGGTGATGCCGGGTGTGAAGCATTTTATTGCAAACGAAACTATGAAACCTCTCGGGTTTTTAGTTATTTCACAACCGAATAACAATAATGACAGGACCAATATTGAATAAAAAAAATATAAAAAGAACACAAAAAAATCTGATTCTTCTCACAAAGAAAAATTTTGAAAAAATTGAAGATGAAATTTCAGCCTTTTTCGTGAAGATTTATTTTGCAGTAATTATTTTCTTCCATACAGAAAATAACGATCCTTATTTTATAAATGTTTCAAATATTAAGGTACAAATAGGTACAACAATGACAATTTTCAGATTTAAACTATAGCGTATAATTTACAATTTGTAAATTGTAAATTGTTGTTTATCTTTAAGTATGCGATATCATAATGGGATGCGACCCCAGGACATAGTTGTTTTATTGAAAATAATATTACTAGAAAATAAATTCTGGCAATATAAAGACTTGGCAAACGAGCTTTTTTTAAGCCCGGCAGAAATTTCTTTGTCTTTACAACGCAGTGCAATGGCTGGTCTGGTTAATTCAGAAAAGCGAAAGGTGCATCGCCAAACGTTCTTAGAATTTTTACAGTTTGGACTTCATGTTGTCTTCCCCGTTATACCTGGTGGAATTGTTAACGGTTTATATACTGCGCATTCCCATCCATTCATGAAGCAATTTTTTACCAGTAATGCGGCCTATGTCTGGCCTTCAGTTACCGGCAAGGATCGGGGTCAATCGATTCTACCTCTTTACAAAGATGTGGTAAGAGCCGCTTTGGAAGATGAGAAACTATATAAAATACTTGCACTACTAGATATTGTTCGTGTTGGTAAAATGCGGGAATTAAAAATAGCTATGGAGGAACTTAAAATTTTGATCAGATGAACCATGGTATAAATATTTTCCGGTTGAAAGCAGTTAATAAAGCATTAGCAAATTTTTCGGAAGAATTTGTATTTGTCGGAGGAGCCGTGGTTTCTTTATATGCTGACAGAATCGCTGAGGAAATTCGTGAGACCGAAGACATTGATGTCGCAGTAAAAATTTATACTATAATCAGCTTTGTGCAAATGGAAGAACAACTACGATCAATTGGATTCCAACCTGATCCTACATCTAAATTTGTCGGAAGATATCTAATGCGAGACTTGGTGGTAGATTTTATGCCATTAGATGAAAAAGTCTTAGGTTTTAAAAACAAATGGTATGAGGAAGGTATGAAATATTCAGTTACAGTCGCCCTTGATAAAACCAACTCTATCAAGATTTTTTCGGCACCCTATTTTGTGGCCGCCAAATTAGAAGCATTTAAAAGTCGGGGTCGCAATCTCGAGGGAGACCTTGATGGCAGAACTAGTACTGACTTTGAAGACTTTATATTTGTTATTGTTAACAGAGAATCTATTTGGGCAGAAATGTCGCAGGCAGAAGAGAATTTAAAAATGTATTTGCAAGTGGAGTTTTCAGAATTGCTAAACAACCCTTATTTTGAAGAATGGATAGACGCTCATACCGGATATGTATCACCAGCTGCGCAAGCCATAATATTACCACGGGCGAAAAAATTCATTGAAACTTAATTGGCTCCCGGCCAAATAGTGGGCGGTCTTTATAATAAATTCGGTTGTCAATTTCTTTGCCAGAGTTGTCACTTAGGCTGTTATTTTCAACTACAACAAAGGCTGGACAAACTTCATATAATCCCTTTCCCCTTAAAGCACGATCCAAATGCTGATCTGGTGGCATATCCAGAAACTTGTCATAAAACCGCTCGTGCACCTGGTACAATAAAAGTCCTGAAAAATTTGATACAATTTGATTTGAATTAATTTTTCCATAACTAATGGCTCCTAAATAAAGGTCATAATCTAAAGGTTGATTTTCGCAAAAATAATTGAAGGCTCCTGGCGCTGTAAAATAAATATCATCCTCTGCAATTATAACAGTGGCCAACTTGCGATTCTTCGCGTCTTGAACTATCTGTTTATGCGACTCAGAGATGCCAAATGCAGGATCTCGACTATTAAGAAAGCCTTGCCAAAATTTGAACCTGGAAATACCTTGTTCACTTAGTTCCCGAATAATGGACTGCTTCCTGTCTATTCTATGCGGTAAATGAATAATATTAATTTCCGGAAATAATTGATTTTTTTTACTTTTCATACATATCTCCAATTGAATCTAATTACCAATATTATAATCCCAAATATAAGCTTCATACCTATTATTTTTTCTTTCCTATAGAATCTCATTGAAGATTTATAGTAGTTTTCTTTGGGGTTTATTCAGCTCCTTAGTTATTTAAATTATAAAAAAAAACTCGTTACTACACTTATCACATTAATGAGTCTCCTTCTTTTCACCCAATAATCCTTATCCTTAATAGGCATACTGCGATCATTAACCTTTCAGATACTTTTTGAAGTATCAAACTATTTAAAATTAAAGCCATTTCTTGCACATATAATAGAAGCCTCTATATGTCAATCGTTTGGGAGTAAAGTTTGTCGCCTGTCTATAGTTTAATTTATGCATGTTTCTTTTGTAGTAATTACTTGCCGATACAAAATTTACTAAAGATATAATCAAGCCTGTCTTCATTAGTAACCTCACCGGTTATCTCACCGATAAAATGAAGGCACCTGTTGATATCAATAGAAAGAAGATCACCAGAAATCTTTTTTGCTAAACCCGATTTTATTTCTTTCAGGCTTTTAGAAACTTCTGCGAGGGCTGCGTAATGACGTGCATTTGTTACTACTATATTTTCATTGCTGATGCCGGCGCCACCTGCCATTGCAAAAAGTGTATTTTTTAATTCTTCAATTCCGGTTTGTTCTTTTGCGGAAATAAATATTTCATTTATAAATTGACAATGCCATTCTTTTTCAAAAAGATCAGCTTTATTAGCGACAACAAGAATGTTTGAATTTTGTTCTTTTATAAAAGAGATATTATCAGAAAGTTTTTCAGCTCTCATTTCATTTATATCAAACAAATACAAAACAATATCTGCAAGTTTTATTTTTTCTTTGCTTTTTATCACGCCCATATTTTCTATCACGTCTGCTGAATGCTCTCGGATTCCGGCGGTATCTATTAGCCTGAATAGGATTCCATTTATATTGATTACTTCTTCTATAGTATCGCGCGTAGTGCCTGCAATCTCGCTTACTATAGCACGGTTCTCGTTTAATAAAGTGTTTAATAATGTTGATTTCCCTGCATTCGGTTTTCCCACTATTGCTACACTTACGCCATTCTTAATTACATTCCCAAGTTTAAAAGATTCCAATAATTTATTTACAGTTTCGTCAATGTTTTTGATAAGTAAAGAAAATTTATGCCTGTCGGCAAACTCCACATCCTCTTCACTAAAATCGAGTTCCAATTCTATAAGAGAAGAAAACTTTATAAGTTCTTCCCTTAATCCTGAAAGCACATTTGAAAAACCTCCGCGCATATTTTTCAATGCCGCATTTTGAGATGCTTTTGTATTACTTACTATCAGATCTGCAACCGACTCTGCCTGTGTGAGATCTAATTTTTTATTGAGAAAAGCTCTCTGGGTAAACTCGCCGGCCTTTGCTAATCTTGCTCCGCTACGAATGAGCGCATCCAACACCTGCTGCTGCACGTAAGGCGAGCCATGACAACTTATTTCTATTATGTCTTCACCAGTATAGGAAGCGGGTTTTTTAAATAAAGAAACCACCACTTCATCCAATACATTGTCTCCTTCTTTTAAATAACCCACATGAAGTGTATTCGCAGGTTGTACTTTTAAATTTTTTGAAGGGAAAAGTTTTTGAACGATATCAAACGTCTTATCGCCGCTGACACGCAAAACCCCTATTGCGCCTATTCCTGGCGGTGTTGCAATGGCAGCAATTGTGTCGTTCCAATCAGAAAACTTTGTTTGCATGATGCGAAGGTAAGTTGCATTGTTTTATGATTTTATAAATCATTATACAGGAAATCTATTGATTATGACTGACCACAAAATAATGCCTGATACCATTGATCTGAATTTCATCCATAATGTCTATAAAGTTTTTATAGGTAGTCTTTTCTCCCGGATCAATAATAATAACGGTTTCATTTCTACTTCCCAGTTTATGAGCAACTTCAATTTGTTTTTGCTGAATTATGGTTCTCAATCTCGCATAAGAGCAATGTTTTACTATGGAGGATGCCGTATTTCTTCCTTCAAAATAATCAACTCTGTTATTTCGTACAGGCATGAGTGTTAATACAGCAGACTCTTTTAGTAACGTTGTTACAGGAGAATCTTTAGGCATTATCAAATCGGTTGTATTGGGTTCTGATAGCGTGGTAGTAAGTATAAAAAAAGTTATCAATAAAAATCCGAGATCCACCATTGGTGTCAGGTCCATTTGAATCCGGACACGCGAAGTGAATGGCTTTGAATTACGATGAAAAGTATTTTCAATTGCTGCCATAATTTTTCCTTTTTAAAATGAAGAATTTAAAATCTCTTATTTTTTTTAAAAATTTATTGATTTGGATTGACCAATGTTACAGGCTGTGTACGATATGCATTTACATATCGTCCATTTTGAATAGCAGGAATCCAGTTTGGCCCTTTACTGATAGCATTTACTGCAATCTCTGCCAGTCTGGTTCCTTTCATTGTCGTAGCCTGTGCATTACTTACTTTCCCATTTTTATCAACAATAAACTGTACGTTGCAGGTGCCATAATCCGATTCTGAAAATTCATCAAGTTGAGCCATAATTGCTCTTTGTATATAACGCTGCCAGGCCTGCGGTCCACCGGGAAAAGTTGCTTCTATTTCTACTACCTTAAAAGTAGAATCATTTGAAGTTTTCTTGGTTGCCGGAACCGCTACAACGTTTGATCCTACTATGTTTGATGGAGGAGCCGCTATTCCGGTAGAAAGATTATTCCCTTTCAAATTTTTTAAACCAATTTCTGCAGTTTCAATTTGCTTTTTATCCGGAGGCGGATCTATCACTGATTGGTCAATTACTATTCTTGGCATAATAACTTTTGTAGTAGCTGCATGTATTGGTGAAACAGTTGTTACAGGCGGTGGAAGGGGCTTGAGTGTTTGAGGTTTTGGCTGTAGTGTTCTATCTATAACTTCTGTTGGAACAATTATTTTATTTTTTTTGAATTTACGGGCAATTGCAAAACTCATAATTAAAAGCAGGATCATTCCCATTGTTGCCATAAGCGATGAAAAAATTCTTCCATTGTATGTATTGCGCAAATCGTAAGCGCCATACATTTTATTCTTTCCATCAAATAAAATGTCAAGAAAATTTGATTGCAAGATTTGATTTGCTTCCATGATTTTGTTTTTCAATTAGATTCATGTACGCAAAGATTTCCATAAAAATTTTTATATTAAATTCAAAAGTCGTTATTGTATATTAAATTTAATAGCAAAAAGAAAAATAGATTTTCCAATTATTAGTTGGTTTACTACGACAAGTTTACCAGAAAGAATTTCAATTTTGAGAATTGAAAAATGAGTAATCAGGCCTTAGAGAATACTTGAAAATGTTGCATTAGGAGGAAATAACAAATGCGTGGTAAATAGTAAAACAAATTCCAGGATTTATTTGCCTGCCTATCAGACAGGTAAGTTTTTTTACTTTGATGATCTTTTACGAATTCGATTATTTATAAAAAAGAGTAAGAATAATTTAAAGAAAAAGGGAGATATTAAAATATCTCTCTTTTTAAAAAAAATGAATTAATAATAATTACTATTGATCCGGGTTGGTCAAAGTTACCGGCTGCAAACGATATGCATTTACATATCTCCCGTTTTGCTGGGCCGGAGTCCAGTTGGGGCCTTTCCTAATAGCATTAACAGCCACTTCTGCAAGTTTGGTTCCTTTCATAGTGGTTGCCTGCACATCACTCACCTTACCCGTTTTGTCAACGATAAATTTCACAACACAAGTACCATAATCCGCGTCAGTAAATTCATCAAGTTGAGATTGGATAGCTCTTGTAACATAACGCTGCCATGCTGCCGGGCCTCCTGGAAATGAAGCTTCTATTTCCACTTTTGTAAATATCTTATCAGGATCTTCTTTTACTACAGGTGGCGCCACTACGTTGGTTCCTTTTTCTTCAGTCGGGGGAGCCACTATACCAAGATCTTTGGTTCCCTCTACTGTTTTCACATCCACTTTAGCTTCTTCAATTTGCTTTATTTCTGGTGGTGGTTTTATCACTTCCTGATCTTTTACTACTTTAGGTGGAGTAAATTGAATAGTAGCAACCGGAGGTGGCGGTGGCAACTTGGGAGGAGGTGGCGGTGGTGGTGGTGGTGGTTCATCAGGTTTTATCTGTTGCAAGGTGGCATCGGTTACCTTTATTTCCATCTTAGTATTATTCTTGCTCAAACTATTGGATATTGCCGAAGCAATAAGAATAATTACAATCAGCAAAATTGTACCAATTAAGGCTTTTGTTATTCTCTTGTTATAGGTTTTACGCAGATCGTAAGCGCCGTAAGATTTATTCTTTCCCTCAAAGAGAATATCAAGAATATCTGATTTTAATATTTGATTTGGTTCCATGACTTATTTTTTTAATTCAAATTCCCGATTCAATTTCCTGAATCTGAAATTCTCTGTATTTATTGAATACCCGCCGCTTTCTCCGTTTGCTGTATTTTGCTATACTCATCGGGAGTGGGATCTACCATCGCATATCTGCTAATATCATCTATATCCATTTCATCCAGCATATCTACTGCATTTTTATAAGTAGCGTCCTTATCTGGTTTGATAATAATAAACAAATCACTTGCAGGAGTAGATGCTTTCTTTTTCAAAATGATATTTCTCACATCTTTATAACCGGTGGTCTGCATAGTAGCAGGATCATTACCAAAATAATAATAGATCACATTCCCTTTCCCAAGCAACAACGTAAGTGAACCTGATTCTTTTACTTTCATATCCAGGTTAGGGTCTTTGGTATCCTTAGGCATATTGAGATTCATAGAGGTAGGCTGTGATACAGTGGTAGTAAAAATGAAAAAAGTAATCAGCAAAAATCCTAGATCAACCATAGGAGTAAGGTCAACCCTGGTAGAATGTTTTTTACTTTTCTTGACGCCAGGTCCCTTTTTGGAACTCTCCTTTACTTCCATTTCTGCCATAATAATTAAGTTTTAAGTTTTAATAATTTTTTTTTAATCCACACTTATTTTCCGGCTTTTTTCCCTTCCAGATGTGCTTCTAAATTCTTTTTATACAATTCACTCCCCTCAGGCACTTCCTTAGCGTTTGTGATAAGCATATATTTATACACATCATTCTTTTTAAAAGCATCTATTACTTTTGAAAAAGTGGAATATTTAGCTGCATCATCCCCCTTTATTAAATAATTCAGAGTCTCACCCATGCGAACAGCAATAGCTGCGCCTATCCATGATGCCAATTCATTATTGGAGCTATCTACCGGTATTCCGGGTAAATTAGTCGCTTTAACTTGCTCTGGCGTAAGCTTATCAAACTGGGTAAGCTGACTTATTGGTGTTCCAATAAAAGTCGCCTGTTCAAATTCTTTCTTTTCCTGTGGAGTAAAAGTGATGTTTTTTTCTTTACCTAACTCATCTAAAACATCACCTTTAAGCTTTTCGTCCATAGTAAGATACACTTTATTAGTCTTGTCAATAGTTACAGTTAAGTAATTCTTTTCAGGCGCTACCTTGTT
>DASSHD010000604.1:0-11998 GCA_035693085.1 Hanamia sp.
ATATTGATTCGGAGTATAAGCATCAATAAAAAGAGTCATGACACCAATTAATATGGCAATTACAAATAGAACCCGGAATCCAAATGTTTTTTCTGCTTTAATGAGTGAATTTGTTTTTTTCTCTTTGATAGCTCTATAATCGCGAATAAGTAATAATCCTATATGGGGTACGACAGATAGCAGAAAGCCAAATGTTGAAACAACATGAACCTGATCCCAAAAATAATTTATACGGGTTTGAAATGCAGCTTCATAACTTAATAGAACACCTGAAATACCCGCTCCGCAAGCTGTGACCATTGAAAAATAACCCAGCAGTTTATGCTGAGTCAGATTATTTTTTCTGTATGCATACCAATGTCTGATTTGATAAATAACATAGGGTATTACAACAACCAGCCCAAGCGCTGTATGTATAACAACAAGTGCCTGGGTAGTTAAACTGAATGAAAACAGGTATATCATTAGCCCGGAAATCAGTTCGAAAAGCAGAATACTAACTACCCAAATGGTTAACCGGCTATGCCATTTTTCTTTTTTCGATTTCATAAAATGAATATTACTTTCTTTTTAGTATTGGTATTTTATATCGCGAATTGTTTTTAAAAATCAAGCCCGGTTTGAATTATGTTCTTACTGATTCCTTCTGTTAACAAACAATAAAAGACATGTTTATCTTTAATTAAAACAAACTTACATTATCTTTGTTATATACCAAATAAATATTTTACTATCTCAGGAAAGGTCATTCTTTGTTGTATTTTTTATCGCGTGACTTTGCCTGCTTCCGGATTAATATTTGTAATTTACACCCCGATAAAAAACCATTCGATATGTCATTTGAATAAATTTGCAAAAGAAAAAGCAGCAAGTGACTTTCAATCAACTGTTTTATTTACTTTAAAAATAAAATCACATTACAAAAAAGATTAAATATGTTTTCCAAGTCAACAGAATACGCGTTGAGGGCTACTCTATATATTGCTCAAAAAGGAAGTGAGGAAAAGAAGATTGGAATTGGGGAGGTAGCTAAAGCCATTGGTTCACCTCAATCATTTACTGCAAAAATATTGCAGTCGCTTACAAAAGACAATAAAATTATTTGTTCTATAAGTGGCCCGCATGGTGGTTTTTATATGACCGACAAAGCAAAAAAACTCCCTGTACGCTCCATACTGGAAGCGATGGGAGAGGATGAATTTCTTGACAAGTGCGTATTAGGATTAGACAAATGTTCCGAAAGTAAGCCTTGTCCAATGCATTCAAAATACAAGATAATTAAGAAGCAATTGATTGGGTTATTTGAAACAGAAACAATCCTTAACCTGGCAAGTAATATAAAAGCGGGTGAGGTATTTATAAAATTAAAATAATTTTTTTATTGTGAGCTCACCTCATGAGGTATGTATCGGCAATTCTGAAACTTTCTTTTTGAAAATTGCCAAACAGAACTCTTATTTTAATCTGTAATCTACTTCAGCACCTTTATACCGAAAAGATCGTTTCCAAACAGAAAAACGGAAATCCTCATTATTTACCTGCCTGCCGGAAGGCAAGGTTCATTTACTGTGGTATAAGACGGTTAAGTCATTAATTGACATCGCCACGCTGCCTCTGAAGCTTTGCCAATAAAGAAAAGGTCATAATAAAAAGTCCTATGAATAATAAAATAATGAAAGCAATCGATACTTGTGAAAGACCGACAGCTCTCGCGTGCATACTTTCTATTCCCATACCTGTATAGCGTGCGTAACTTCTTGGAATACTGCTGAGTCCTCCCAGGTAGAACATAAGTAAAAATCCGTAAGAACCTGTTACAAAAATCCAGAAGCCTGCGTTTGCTACCTTATCTTCTTGCTGGTTGTTTTTTGCGGGGAAAAGATAAAATAAAAACCCGAGGATAAATAAGACAATTCCCATGAGAGTGTAGGTGTGAAAATGTGCCGGAACCCATAAAGTATTGTGAAGTATCTTGTTAACAGCTATGGTAGAATCCACCAATGCAGCAAAGCCTCCAATAGCCCAACCCGCCATACCTAACAAGAACATCAGTGGAATAACGCCCCATTTAATTTTTGAATGATAAAGCTGAACTACGACTCCAAACATGACAATTGTGGTGGCAGGAATGGAACTTAGGTAATAAGCTATTTGTCCTGCATACTGCATGGCTAACGGCTGTACAAAATCCATATATAGATGGTGGAAGTAAGCAAATAATATCAGAAAGAAAGTTGCATTCCATGCGCACACCTGCACTTTACTTGTTCTCCAGACACGTCCGGTAAATTCAGGTAACAGTACATGCACCCAACCAACGCTCAAATACAAAGTGATATTTACAAGAGTATGGATAAAGAAGAAAGTCATATTTTTCAAAAGAAGCGGATCGAAACTCAACACGGATTTAAAAGATTGCAACAGATACATCGCCATCAAAGTTATCCCTGCCATAAAACCCATTATACCAGGAATGAGACTAATTGTTGTTATGAGAACAACCGGAGGTAGTTCTTTTTTTGGGCCCCTCTTTTTTCTTAAATATTGCCATCCTAATAAATTTTTAAATCCCCGATATTCTTTTGATAAGGAAAATAATACATGTAAAATGCCTGTAAGCCACCCAATACCCAAAATTACTATTGATATTATTGAAGTCTCTATGGACCACGAAACCCAGGTCGGGTTTTTAACAGGTAAGGGATATAACATATACCAGCCAGGGCCAAATTTTCCAATCAGTGTGCCTATTGTTAAACCTGTCAAACCAATTAATATGGTGAAAAAAATAAAATACCCAATCCTTATATTCAACTCTGCAAAGCGGGTGCCGATTAAATACCATATTGCTGCAAACGCCATACTGAACAGAAGCCCGGCCATGCCCAAGCCATGCAGCGTCATAAAAGCATAAAAATTAGTAAGCGACAATTTTATCAATTCGCCCTGTCCCAGGCGCATAATAAGCCCAAGTATAGCCAGTAATGGAAAAAGAATCAAAAAAGTAATGCCCCATGTAACGGCCAGCCTTCTTTGTTTTTTTAAGTTAACAGGTTCCAGTTGTATCATAGAGAGCTTTACTAAATTTTACTGAACATCAATCGTTCCCGTCATAAACGGGTGTACAAGGCCACAATATTCAAGGCAGAGAATTGTATATTTTCCTTTTTGAGAAAAAATATATTGAAGTTCATTATTGTACTGTGGCATTGCCTGGGTTTGAGTTAATAAGACACCTTTACTATTATAAATACCAAAGTTGTGCGTCACATCATCGGAAGTAACAATGAACTTGATTCTCTTATTTACCGGAAGGGTTATTTCATTCCTTCCGAAAAATTCATGTGGTGTTTTATTAGATATCCCATGTGCCATCTCCCAGTCCCATTGTATCCCAACCACAGTAACCACTTCATCAGCCTTGCCTTGAAATCGTGGATAGGGTAAGAATCGTAAAGAAATGAATAAACTGATTGCCAAAATCACACTCAATCCAAAAACATAACGACCTCTGATTTTACTGACTTTATGTTCTACAGATGATTCATCATCATTTTTAGCAGAGGTGGCAATCAAAAATATAACCACTAAAACAATAATTAATGTAGCGGCCAAAGAAATGTAGCCGACAAAACCTTGCAACATCATGAATGCAATAAATTGACTCATAGCTTTCGGTTTATTTATTGTTTTTTTCAGTTTGTATATGTGAGGGGGCGAATTATATTATAATAACTGTATCATTAAAATCGATTTTGACGCACCAGACCATAAATCTTATTTTTTGTTTATTCTCAATCTGGAAAGAATTTCCAACGATCCTGAGCGCTCTCTTAGAGCTCTTTCAATTGGAGTTAAACCGGAATCCGGAACTAAAGTAGATAAAATTTATAAATAAAGGATAAAATTATCTTTAATTATTTATGATGGAGTGAAATTCCGGAGTTTCATAAAACTTTAATCTTTCCCGGAGTAAACTTTGATCCTGTAAAAAAGTTTTGAATTTTCTTTTACAAAAAAAATAAGAGACGGTATTTACGTTTTTAATTTGCTTTTTGTTTTCAAAAAATTTTTTGAAAACAAAAATCGCTACTATTTATTCGTTCACTGTAACGATGTGCAATTTAATTGGGAAGTAATTGCAAGGTCTCGACAAAATAGAACCAAGCTTGAGTTTACCGCTAATACAAGGGTGGCTCATGTGTTTAAAAAATCAAAATTAATATTGCTGTGTCCATATAATAACGCAATTAAAAATATGTGCATCAACAAAAGGAACGGTAATTTTTCTATGCCTGTTTGTCAAACGACAGCAACATGAATCCGAAAGATTTGAAGCTTATATTCAGAGTTCTGACATTTAAAGTATTTTCTAAAAACTCACTCTTAAAATATCCTGATCACAATCATTCCATTTTATGATTTGCATCATGTTTTTTAATACAATGCTTTTTAGTTCTATCATAAAGTATTGAGAATTTATTCAATGAATTGCTTTAAGTAAAAAAAACTTTTGCAAGTTCAGCATTAAAGGATAAGTTTGTCCTTTATTATCGAGATACGGAAATTTAATCTTCGAAAAGAGGAAATTTATTTCCGGTATAACACTAACCTTGAAGAATAGGATTTTTATATGAGATAAAGAATAGTGGCGAAATTTTTAACTGGTAAAATATTCAGTATGAAAATAGACCATCGCTTTTTCACTGCAATTGCAGTATTTCTTTTCCTGCCCCTCATTTCTGTTTTAGCACAGAAAAGTGGAGAAGCAACTTTCAAAGAGTCATGTAGTTCCTGCCATACAATTGGTAAGGGGAAATTGGTAGGGCCGGACCTTGCCAATGTGGAAAAAATAAGATCCGTTGACTGGATTTTGAAATTCGTTAAGTCATCCCAAACCGTCATCCATAGCGGTGATAAATATGCTGATTCACTTTTCAAAGCATATAATCAAATGATTATGCCTGACCATCCTGATATGACAGATGACCAGATCAAAGGAATACTTGCCTATATAACCGCACAAAGTTCGGCACCAGCAACTATCACAGCTAGCGTTGCGACACTGCCTGGAAATAGTAATCGTGGACGCGATCTCTTCGATGGTAAAATAAGATTTACCAATCGTGGCGCTGCCTGCAACTCATGCCACAATGTTGACATGAAAGGATATATAAGCGGGGGTGCATTAGGCAAAGACCTGACACATGCGATTACAAGATTATCAGCATCCGGTGTTGCAGGAATTGTTTTGGGTTTGCCCTTTCCTCAAATGAAAGAAACTTATGGTAAACGTCCGGTAACTCCACAGGAAATTGCCGACATCACTGCATTTCTAACTACTGCAGATAAACCAACTCCACCCACCGCAGTCATTAGTGGCGTGGGAAGTTATTTGCTGGTGTGGGGAGCTGCAGGTTTCGTGATATTGTTGTTCCTCTTTTCAATATTTTGGATGAAAAGAAAATACAGAAGTGTAAATTTTCGTCTTTTCAATCGACAGATTAAATCAACATAGGATAAAAAAATGCGTTCGAAAAACCAAATGGAATTATTGTAAATAAAATTATTGTTCACTCACAATTAATACCAAAAATCATGAGCTGGATTGAAGATATCATTTCACCCAAAACCCGCCAGTGGGAAGAGTTTTACCGCAACCGTTTTCAACATGACCGCATCGTACGCAGTACGCATGGCGTCAACTGCACGGGGGGATGCTCGTGGCAAATCCATGTAAAAGAAGGGATTGTAGTATTTGAAACACAACAGTTGGATTACCCCGTCATAGATGATAAAATACCTCCGTACGAACCACGTGGTTGCCAGCGCGGTATCTCCTATTCCTGGTATTTGTATAGCCCCTTACGCATAAAATATCCCTTAGTGCGTGGCGCTCTGATTGATTTATTTCGCAAAGAAAAAGAGAAGACAGGAGGCGACCCTGTAAAAGCCTGGGAAAATTTACAGAATGACAAAATCAATCGCAGCCGCTATCAAAAGGCAAGAGGCAAAGGTGGTTTCCGCAGAGCTACCTGGGATGAAGTGCTGGAAATCATAGCTGCTTCTAATCTTTATACCGCAAAAAAATATGGACCAGACCGTGTCATCGGTTTTTCACCTATCCCTGCGATGTCTATGTTAAGTTTCGCATCAGGCGCCAGGTTTCTTCAACTCTTTGGCGGTGTACACCTCAGCTTTTATGACTGGTATTGCGATTTGCCACCTGCATTTCCCGAACTATGGGGCGAGCAAACCGATGTATGTGAAAGCGCCGATTGGTACAATGCTAAAATGATTGCTGACATGGGAACCAACCTGAATATGACGAGGACTCCTGATACACACTTTTTTTCAGAAGCACGCCATAATGGAACTAAGGCAGTAATATTCTCGCCCGACTTTAGCCAGATATGCAAATATGCCGACCAATGGATTCCATTACACGCAGGAAGCGACTGCGCTTTCTGGATGGCTGTTTCTCACATTATTTTAAAAGAATACCATCATGAAAAGCAAACTGCTTATTTTTTAGATTATGTGAAACGATACACCGACAGCCCGATGCTGGTTCATCTTGATAAAGTGGATGATGAATATGTACCGGGCCGTTTGGTTCGTGCCAATGAACTATCACAATGGAAAGACATTGAAAATGGGGATTGGAAATTTTTGTCCATTGATGAACCAAGTGGTGACTATGTAGTTCCCAAAGGAACTATGGGTTATCGCTGGGATAAGAATGGCGGCAAATGGAATATGAAATATGAATGCGGTGAAACGGATAAAACCTTCGACCCGGTACTTACATTATTAAATAGAAAAGATGAAGAATTGCAGGTGGCATTTACAGAATTTGGTTTGTCAAAAAAAGCGTTGCGTGGGGTTCCGGTAAAATGGATGGAAACTGAAAATGGTAAAGAGCCTGTAACAACTGTTTACGATTTGATCATGGCGCAATATGGTGTAGGCAGAGGTCTCAGCGGTGATTATCCTAAAGATTACACAGATACGGACAGCGCTTACACGCCCGCATGGCAGGAAGTGTTTACAGGCATTGATTCAAAAACACTTTTTCAATTTGCACGCGAATGGGCTGAGACGGCTATTGCCACAGAGGGTAAATGTATGATACTTGTGGGTGCCGGTGTTAATCACTGGTATCACCAAAATCTTACTTACCGATCGGGTGCGATGGCATTGATGTTGAGCGGATGCGTAGGCAAAAACGGTGGTGGACTTAATCATTACGTAGGTCAGGAAAAACTGGCGCCCGTTGATTCATGGTCATCAATTGCTTTTGCGAAAGACTGGTATTCCGCGTCAAGATTGCAACAAGCGCCGCTTTGGCATTATATCAACACCTGCCAATATCGTTATGACGGGCATTATTCTAAATACAATACTGTACGCAAAAATAAATGGACAGATAAACACGTGGCCGATACCATTTTTACTTCAGTAAGAAATGGTTGGATGCCGTTCTATCCCCAGTTCAATGAAAACCCACTGGAACTTTGCAAAGAAGCCGTTGCTAACGGAGCGACTGATGATGAGGGCATCAAAAAATATGTGCTGGAAAAATTAAAATCAAAGGAACTTAAGTATGCAGTAAGTGACCCTGAGGCTGAAGAAAACTTTCCGCGTGTGTGGTACATCTGGCGCGGCAATGCCTTATTGGCAAGCATGAAAGGCCATGAATATGCATTGAAGCATTATCTCGGTACACATAATAATCTGATAGCCACCGATGCTGATGAAAAACCGGAGGAAGTAAAATGGCATGATGTTGCCCCGGTAGGGAAATTAGACCTGGTAGTTGACCTTAACTTTCGCATGGATTCATCGGCGTTGTATTCCGACATTGTTCTTCCCGCAGCATCCTGGTATGAAAAAGCAGATTTGAATACAACTGATTTGCACTCGTTCATTCATCCGCTCGGGCAGGCAATAGCGCCGGTATGGGAATCAAAAACCGACTGGGATATTTTTAAGCATATTGCAAAAGCTACCAGCGAAATGGCTAAGAAATATTTTTCGGGAGTGATGAAAGATATTGTTACAACACCACTTTCGCACGATACGCCTGATGAAATAACACAACCAACTATTAAAGATTGGTACAAGGGTGAGTGTGAGGCCATTCCCGGCAAATCAATGCATAAGCTTTCGGTGGTGGAAAGGGATTACACACTCATTTATGATAAGTTTATCACGCTTGGCGAAACCATCCGGGAAAAAGGATTAGGCGCACATGGCAATCATTATGATTGTAAAGAAGAATATGATGAGATGTGTACATCCAATCATTTTCATAGTAGAAATTTCAAAGGTAAAATACTTCCATCTATCCAGGAAGATGAGTGGGCTGCCAATGCGGTGCTTCATCTTTCTACATTAACAAATGGAAAGCTAACACAGAAGGCATACAAGTATATGGAAGGAAAGACGGGGTTGGTTCTTGCTGATCTTGGGGAAGGAAGCAAGGATGTAAAAATCAGGTATGCGGACCTGTTATCTCAACCGCGTCGTTATAATACTTCCCCTGTATGGTCAGGGTTAATGAATGAAGGAAGGGCTTATGCAGCCTACACTTACAATGTAGAAAGGCTGGTGCCCTGGAGAACACTTACCGGAAGGCAACACTTCTATCTTGACCAGGAATTATACATTGCTTATGGTGAGCACCTTCCGACTTTTAAGCCCGCACCAAGCGCTGAAGTTTACGGTGACCTGCGTGAAACCTGGAAGAGAGGAAAGGCTAAGGCCCTCAATTACATCACACCTCATGGTAAATGGCACATTCATTCTACCTACATGGAAAATTTAAGAATGCTTACGCTGTCACGTGGCATTGAGCCTTGCTGGCTGAGTGAGAAGGATGCAGAAGAATTAGGCATAAAAGATAATGATTGGGTAGAAGTACACAACGACCATGGCGTTTATGTAACCCGTGCGGTGGTTAGTTCCAGGATTCCGCCGGGGATGTGCATTGTGTATCATGTCCCTGAAAGAACTGTGGGTATTCCTAAATCACAATTGAGAGGTAACAAGCGTGGAGGCGGGCACAACAGTGTTACACGCATTCACCTAAAACCAAATTATCTCAACGGTGGCTACGGTCAGTTTTCTTATCACTTAAATTATTGGGGGCCGGTGGCGCCGCAGCGGGATACGCATGTGGTGGTGATGAAGATGGAGAAACTTGTTTGGTAAATTAAGAATTAAGAATTAAAAATTAAAAATTAAGAATTACGGATTGATATAACGCTTACAAACAATCACAAATAATAATTCATAAATCATAAACCATGAACGTTCGCTCACAAATTGCAATGGTGTTTCACTTAGATAAATGTATCGGCTGCCACACCTGTTCTATAGCCTGCAAAAATATCTGGACCGATCGCAAAGGCGCTGAATACATGTGGTGGAATAATGTAGAAACAAAACCCGGTACAGGCTATCCCACCAAATGGGAAGACCAGAATATTTATAAAGGTGGATGGGAAAAAAGAGATGGAAAAATTAATCTTAAAGGTGCAGGCAAAAGGCGCGGCCTCACCAATATTTTTTATAATCCCAATCTTCCCGTCATTGATGATTATTACGAGCCTTTTACTTATAAATATTTAGACCTCATTGAATCGCCTGAGTTAGATGACCAGCCGACAGCACGGCCTGTTTCGTTGATTACAGGAAAACCTATTGATATAAAAATGGGACCCAATTGGGATGATGACCTGGGTGGAACGCCCGACTTTGCCCGCAACGACCCGAATCTTGAAAAGATTTCTCCGGAAGAACAGGAAGTGATGTTTCAGTTAGAAAAAATGGCAATGTTTTATTTGCCCCGGATTTGTAATCACTGCTTAAATCCTGCCTGCGTAGCGTCATGCCCTTCCGGCGCTATTTACAAAAGAGGCGAAGACGGCGTGGTGCTTATCAACCAGGAAGTTTGCAGAGCATGGAGAATGTGTGTTACCGCATGCCCTTACAAAAAATCTTATTACAACTGGTACACAGGAAAATCAGAAAAATGTATTCTTTGCTATCCGCGCATCGAGGCGGGCCTTGCTCCTGCGTGTATGCATTCCTGTGTGGGCAGAATAAGGTACCTCGGTGTATTACTATATGATGCAGATAAAATAGAATCCGCAGCAAGTGCCGATGAAAAAGATTTGATCAATAGCCAACTTGATATAATTCTTGATCCGTTTGATGAAAATGTAATTGCAGCAGCAAAACTAAATGGTGTTGCCGATTCTACCCTTCATGCCGCAAGGTTTTCACCTGTATATAAATTTGTAAAAGAATGGGGATTGGCGTTGCCACTTCATCCTGAATTTCGCACACTTCCGATGTTATTTTATGTGCCGCCACTTTTGCCGGTAATGGCTTCTATAAAAAAAGTGGATAACACAGCACAAAGAGATAAAATGGATCCTATTGCTAAAAAATGGGATGATAAGTGGTTGTATGATACCAGCACTGCAGAACTCTGGGGAACATTAGATCAAATTCGTTTCCCTTTGAAATATATAGCTAGCCTTTTCAGCGCAGGTGATGAGCAAGTCATAAAAAATAACTGGAAAAAATCAATGGCTGTTCGGATTCACCGCAGAAGGGTTACGGTTGGTGATGTAAGTGATGAAAAAGCCGATGGCGCTTTGTCCGATGCAGGGCTGACAGCAGCAACAGCAGATGCCATCTATAAGCTTACTTCACTTCCAAAATTTGAAGAGCGCTTTGTAATCCCGGCAGCGCATCGTGAGCAAGCGATTGAGATGATGGATTTTACCGGCGATGAAAAAGGAGCAACCGGATTTGGATTTAAGAGTAAGGTAAAAAGAGGAGTTTAAAATAATTATATAACCCGCCGGTGGCGGCACTGACAGGGCAAAGGGAATTGCACAAAAAAAATAAGATTATGGAAAATGCGACAAGTAGTAATAGCAACGGCCAAACCGCAGTAGCACTGCCAATCATGAATTACGGAATGCTTGCTGACATGTTTTTGTATCCGGAAAGTAAAGCATTCAAAGAAAAATTAAAAGGGATACATATCTATCTCCTGAAGGAAATTCCGGACGCAGCAGCCGCCATGCAACCATTTATGGATTTCATGGAAGTGACTTCATTCCAGGGAATACAGGAACTTTTTCTGCGCACATTTGACCTGCAGGCCATTACCACATTGGATATTGGTTTTGTTTTATTTGGGGAAGATTATAAGCGGGGGAAATTGCTTGTTCATTTGAATGAAGAACACAGGAATGCCGGCAATGATTGTCATTCAGAGTTATCTGATCACCTGCCCAATATTTTGAATTTGCTTGGCAAAATGAAAGATGAAGCGATTCGCAATGAAATAGCCACCAGGTTAGTGATGCCTGCCATAGAAAAAATGATCAAAGAATTTTCTATTGAGAAAATTGAAAAGAAAGATGTGATCTATAAAAAACATCTCAAAGTGATCCTGGAATATCCCGCAGGTTACAGAACGGTTTACCAGTCATTGCTTCAGACATTATTTATTGTGTTGCAAAAAGATTTTGAGTATGTATCTGAAGATTATGAAGAAATGAGAAAAAATGCCGGAGCAACGGATGCAAGTCAGTCCTTTCTTTCACCAAAGCAGGTAATTGAAGATAAATCCGAAAAAGATTTTGTAGAAAATATAGAAACTGAAATGTTGACTGAAAAAGAATAAAGAAATTGTTTACTGATTATTAAAATAATTTGCTATGGACTTATTGAATAATTTTTTGTTGATTGCGCTTCCCTATCTTGCACTGGCGATTTTCCTGATTGGAACGATTTACCGGTATAAATTCAGGAAGTTCCAGGTGTCGTCACTTTCCTCGCAGTTTCTTGAAAGCAAGCAACTATTCTGGGGTTCAGTCCCTTTCCACTGGGGAATCCTTTTTATATTTTGCGGCCACCTTATTGCATTTTCAATTCCCAACGCAGTATTGGCTTGGAACAGCCAGCCGGT
>DASSHD010000605.1:0-4843 GCA_035693085.1 Hanamia sp.
TTAATTCCTTTTTCCACCTGTTCCTGGTTATCCGGTGTAGCGTTTTTAAGCGCATTTTCTTTCATGATCTCTAGAAGCCGCAATTTATACTCAGGAAATATAAGGTAAAAGACAACAGTAAAAGCAACGTAAAAAATGATCAATGTAGCAACAGTCTTAAAACCATAGGCAAAGAGATTACCAAAAGTAACGTTGTTTTGCAGGTCTTTCCCATATTTCATTACCAAAGCCATTATTCCGATAACAATAATAATGTATGAAATCCACGGCAATTTAGTATTTGACTGTAATCCACCAAAAGATATTACAAGGGTATAAATGACCATTAAAATGAATACTATGAAGGCAGCTTTAACATTGGATAAAGTTTTGTTTTCCATTTCCTGGCATTTTGTTTATTTAAAAATAACCTGTCTTTGTTAAAGGGACTATTTCAGAGATGTTCATTATTAACTGATTTGATTGATATCGTGCTCAGGATGTGGATCTTTTTTTGTAATGCCCGCGCCAATCAATGAAGCAATGGCGCCAAAAAAAAGATAACCTACAAGAGCACTGACTAAAACAATGACCATAAAGAATTTCTGTGTAATACCAAGCGCCTGTGTTATCTGATCGGGACTCAGATTCCCTTTTGCTTCCATGCTTTTTCTGGCAACTTCCATTGCTTTTTCTTTTATATCAGGGAATATTGAAATAAAAATTGCAGCAAAAATAACCATGAAAAGAGTAACTATTGCCGTTACTTTAAAGCCGTGAGAAAAATATTTTCCAAAAGTAGAATTGAAATCAATTTGTTTGCCATACGAAGATACAGACCAGATAATGGCAGCTATGAAAATAATATATCCGACCCATTGCATTGCTTTATTATCGCTCATATCCAGAAAATAACTAACTAATCCAAGTACAATAAGAATCAGAGATATCACAATTCCTTTGGTGGCGGGGGTTGTAATTTTTTGTTCCATGATTGATTTTTTATTTATTCAAAAATAACCTGTCTTTATTAATTATCCCAATTACTTTTCCTTTCAGTTTTTTATTGACAAATGCATTGTTTTTGCTTTTAGATTGAATGTGCTTTTCTTCAAAAACATATTCTTTTTCGGGGATGAACAAACTGAGATTTGCTTTTTCACCCTCAATAATAGATACAGCAGGTAAATTAAAAACTTTGCGGATGTTTTCTGTTTGCATTTTTACAAAAGTTTCAGTAGAAATATCGCAAACGCCAGATGCGCCAAAAACACTTTCCAAAGTTTCCATACCATTTTTTGCATATTGAAATTCGCAAACTTTATGATCCCAATCCTGCGGCTGATGATGTGAAGCAATAAAATCTATTGTGCCGTTCTTAATTCCTTTGCGTAAAGCATCACGATCTTTTTTTGTTCTCAAAGGCGGATTTACTTTTAAGTTGGTATCATAATCCTGCAAATCCTCATCACAAAAAAATAAATGATACGGAGTAGCAGAGCAACTTATTTTAAGTTTTTCTCTTTTAGCCGAAGCAATAAGTTCCAAAGATTTTTGTGTAGAGATTCCTGTGAAATGAATTTTAGAATTCGTGTATCGTAATATTTCTATATCCCTTGCTATCATTAGTTCTTCGGATAAAGCAGGCTTTCCCTGCAATCCCAGCCTTGTAGAAATCAAGCCTTCATTCATCAGGCCATACGTACCTATGCTTTTATCATCAGGCATTTGAATAATAATACCATCAATTGCAAGAATATATTCCAATGCTTTTTGTAAAATTCCGGAAGATTGTACCGGATTTAATCCGTCGGAGAATGCTATGGCTCCCGAATGATGCATATCAAACATTTCACTCAATTCTTTTCCATCGGTATTTTTGGTGATCGCGCCAATTGGGTGAATCGTTACTGCAAGGGATTTGCTTTTTTGGGTCAGATATTCTATCTGGCTTTTATTATACACCACAGGTTGGGTATTGGGTATCAGCATTACTTCGGTAAAACCGCCTGCTGCTGAAGCATTGGCGCCGCTCTCTAAAGTTTCTTTAAACTCTTCTCCAGGGTCGGCAAAATTAGCGAAGCAATCTATCCAGCCAGTAGAAACATACAGACCTTTGATGTTTATTGTTTTGTTAGCGGTAACTTTTAAATTATTTCCTATTTTGGAGATGATTCCTTTGTCAATAAAAATATCTTTATTTTTTCCATGAAAAGGAGAGGAGGGAGAAAGTATGGTTGCGTTTTTTATTAAAACCTTCATTAGGTTTATACTAAAATTTAGTTGCACAAAGGTAAGCGGAAATTTGATAAATTGATGAAGAGAAAGTGCAGATTTTATATCGGTTATTACAGTAAACCAATAAATAAGGACATTTCTATTTTCATGCGGCCATTTCGTTGCAAACAATTTCTTAGATATTAAACGTTCATCGAGGTAATCTTTTTGTTGCCATCGGTTAGGAGACCAGATGGTGACGAAATGGAATTTCTGTTATGAATAAAAAATCCGGAGCTGCTCTGAATGAGTTTTTTTGTAACAAGCCCGGAACAGCAGCCACTTTTTCAATTTAAAGGAAACCACGCAAGGGAAGGATTGCCTTGCTTTCGTAACATGAATCATAAACAAAACTTGAAACCCCCTTTAAAGTTTACAAATACAATCCTGTAAAAAATATAAAAAATAAAATACCGGCGACAGATGGGGTAAACAATTTATCTTTTTATCAATTGCCTAAAATAAAAAATGTCGCCTTTATTAAGGATAGAATTGCTTTCGTTTTAGATGTTGGCAGAGTTGTTTGAACGGACAATTATTTTTACAAGAATCAGTAACATTTTTTGTAAGTTTGTTTATTAAAATTAATAATATGAAAACCCTATTTATTATCTGCACTTGCTTTTTGTCTCTTACAGGTTTGGGGCAACAAAACGGCCTAAATGGGAATGATAATCAGCATATCTATGCAACTAATGCAAAAATTTTAACGCTAAATACCAATTCAAAAGATTTCATAAGAATCCTTGACGGTCTTGAATTGGATAAGAATTTTTCAATCCCTAAAAACTTTAAAATTAATTCTGTTTGGCGACTGAGTGACACTTTAAAATTAAAAAAATTAGGAATTGAAAATTTTAAAGAACCATATATGCTATTATCCTCCTTTGCTTCAGATACAAGAAGGTTTATTTATAAAAAAGCAAATATTAGATATCAATTCAAGGAATTAAACCTTCCAATATTTTTGAATAATGAGCTAATCACATTTGATAAATATTCTCTTTTAAATAATTGTGATACAACTCTGATTACTTCAGCGAGATATATTAAACCGGAATCTAAATTTTCAAGAAATAATAAAATGCCATTTGGATTTATAAGAGTTATTGCTGCTAAAGAAACAACTTTCAAATAAGAAAGATATCCAAATTACTGATTTGCTATTAAATCAGTCCCAAACAACCGTATGGAACAACCGATTCATAAAATGTTCTGTTTGTTGCAATAAATCCTGATTTTTAATTTTGATTGGTGCAGAAATTGATTATACTTCTGCGCCTTCTTTGAGTATAATTTTTATAGAATGAAATTTCTGATCGTTTGTTTAATCTTTTTATTGCAATTCTTACCGGGTGATGCACAGAATGAATTACATATTTCCGGTAAAACAACTGCTTTTGAAAATGGTACTATGATTTTCATTTCTGTAAGTTATCCGTTTAATACCTTTTTTTCATATCCTAAAATAGAAGATTCTTGCACTATAAAGGACGGAAAATTTAGTCTGTTATTAAAAAAGGTAAACAGTGAATTTTTCAATATATCCGTGAAGAAAAAAGATGGTAAGCGGGTAACTACAAGAGTTTTCCTGGAGCCTTCTGCTACAGAAATTATCTTTAAAGATTCTTTATTAAAAAATAAAATTGTAAACGGCAATAAGGCGGCAGATGATTACACTTCCTTCAGTACAGAAATGCAAAAAGTGAAGGCACCCCATATTTATTCTGTATTGTGGAAAGAGTATGACTCAACTATTAAAATAAACCCGATATTATCGAAACGTATTTTTGCAAGGATAGACAGTATTTTAAAAATTCTGGCTCAACATGAGACAATTATTGGTACAAACTGGATGAAAAATCACCCTCTTTCTTCTCTTAATTCTTTTATTCTTTACTCTTACTTAAAACCTAATCTAAGTGACGATTTATTGAAAAAGAGATTTTACCAACTTCCGGTTGATGCAAGAAAAAATTCATGGGGCAGTGAGTTACAGTACATTATCAGTAGCGTGATTACGGGAGTAAAAGCGCCTCTATTTTCACAAACTGATACCAGTGGAAAACAACTCTCACTTTCAGATTTTACCGGAAAAGGTAAATACATTTTTCTTGATTTCTGGGCTTCCTGGTGTGGCCCATGCAGAGAAGAAAATCCGGCATTAAGAAGTATTTATAATGATTTCAAAAACAAAGGATTAATAATTATCGGTATTTCTTTAGACAGGTCGAAACAACCATGGATAAATGCAATTAAAAAAGATAGTTTGCCATGGCCGCAAGTGTCTGACCTGAAATTTTGGGGAAACGAAATAGCGAAGGCCTATTATGTACGTACAATCCCTACTAATAATTTTCTATTAGACCCCAATGGAATAATCATTGCGAGGAATTTAAATATGGGCGAATTAAGAAAGATGCTTTCAGGAATTATTAAATAGGGCCTGCTGTTTATTTTCGGAATGCAGTCTTAGATTAAGTTTTAGCTAACTTGCAGTACCTAAAAGTGCAAGGAAAAATGGCCAAAGCTCAAAAAAACCGTGCATCCAAAGCCCCTTATGTGAGCCCAAATCAGTTAGAATTCG
>DASSHD010000606.1:0-3456 GCA_035693085.1 Hanamia sp.
TGATTCTGCTAATATTGATATTAGATATGTAGAAGTAAAAATTGACACCAGCGCACGACATATAGATGATGATAAATATGGAGATAATGATGTTGATGAGGATGATGACCACTTGCACTCCGATCAATATGGGAAATGGGATACGTTGACTATCAATCCGGGTGTGTATAATATCAGCAGCCTCCGTAATGGTGTTGATACATTGTTGGGCACTGCCAATATCGCCCAGGGTACCATCAGGAAAATCAGGTTGACACTTGGAACTAATAATTCCGTAGTAGTAGCTGGTGTACGGAATTCTTTAAGTTTATACCCCGGCACCAATAATTATGTTTATGTAAAGATCCATGATGGAGATGAAGATGAAGAGGAGGATTATAATTATAATACTTTCATAAAAACCTCTGTATGGATAGATTTTAATATTTGCGAATCTATCAAATTAAAGAATGGACAATATTATTTAAAGCCTGTATTGAAAACATTTGGGAAGAAAAACTTTGGAGAAATTGAAGGAAAAGTTTTTCCGTACTCTGCACATCCTTCTGTAATTGTAAGCAATGCTGTTGACTCCGCGTCTGCTATTCCGGAAGATGATGGAGAATATAAAATAGAGGGCTTGAAGCAAGGCGCTTTCCAGGTAACTTTTAAAGGCACTGCAGGATTTAAAGATACTACAATAGCCAACGTACAGGTACAAAACGGGAAGGAGACACATCTTCCAAATATTACACTACACCAATAACGAGCCGTTTTCTATTCCAATCCTATAAAATAAATCCGGGTTAATTCCCGGATTTTTTTATAAAACTTTTTATCAAAGAAAAACAGAAGGGAGGGGAGGTATCGGGCTTAATGGCAATCTTCTTTCTTTGATAGTTTATTTTCTTTTTCGGATTATTAAAAGGTCTTAATTTTTTTGTACAAATAAGTTGCTTTTATTTTTTTATATCACCCAACCATTTTATTCGAATGTCCCACTATTAAGAATAAAAACATTTTCAAGCCACAATTTTAAATTATGATTCAAAGTTTGAAAGATATTCTTTGGGTAATGTTTTTTATCCTTATAAGTATAATTGTTATCATATCAATCATACTTATAATTATTTCCTTAACCTGATTTTCCGCTTTAAAAATCTATAGATCTTTTCAGTAAAACAACAAATTTTAAAACTCAAAAAATCATTATGAAAACATTATTTTCAATGGCCGTAATTGTAATTGCATTTTTAATTTCTTGTAAAAAAGAAACAAAAGAAACCAATGAAAAGGAGTGTCCTGTGGTGGCTGCCAGCCTGGTTCCTCAAATGGTAAAAGATTCATTTATGCATCGCTATCCCGCGGATTCGGTAAAGACCTGGTTTAATAAAGACAGCGTTGCATATTGTGCATTCTTTGTTTCTTCAGGAATTGAAAAATTAGCACAGTTTTCTAATAATGGAAATTTTATAAAAGAAGAAATTGAAACTTACAACGAAAGCGAACAAGAAGATAGTACGGCAACAGCCGGTAAACTAAATGGTGGTTGTGAGTGTGAGGTACATGATCATAATGATTAATTTTTGATTCAAGGTTTGTTAATGGCCCCTTTTTCTTAATTGAAAAAGGGGCTTGTTTTTATTCGCTGAGCCTGGGAAGAATACCAATCACGGAAAAATAAATATGCAAAGCCGGATGATCCTTCAAATTGATAAATAAATTATTGCAAACTATTTTTTACAGTTCCTGTCAAATCATGCATTTCTTCAAATTCTCTCCAGATTCAGTTGATAAGTTTGTACAAATTATTAATTAATAAAACCAACCAAATGAAAAAACTATTAGGTTTTGCAGCAATCATGTTTACTCTAAACATGGCTTCCTTTGCCCAGGAAAACGAGGGCGGCCATGAACACATCAATATCCTGCCGTGGTAAAAAAAGCAAATATGGAAAAGTATCCTGAATCAAAAAAATGCATCACATTACCTGGGAAAAGGGAAACGGAAATTACGAAGCCAACTGAGGAGGTAAAGACGGCGAAGCAAATTCTGTTCAATACACGCCATCAGGAAAATTCATAGAAATTGTAAAAGAAATATCTGTGGAAGATTTGCCAAAAGGAGTTTTCACTTATGTAAATGAACATTATAAAGAGGCCAAACTGGGAGATGTAGGAAGAGTAGCGGATGCTATGGAAAAAACTTTTTACGAAGTAGAGATCCATGGTAAAGATGTTCTTTTTGATGAGAATGGCAATTTTGTAAAAGAGGAAAAATAAATATTAAATCCTGGAAATAGCTGTCCGCCCGTTTGTGGTCGGGATGGCTTTTGTTTATAGAAATGAAAAAAAAATATTTCATCCTGTTCCTCAGTTTTCTTTATCCTTTATTTTCTATTTCGCAAAATAAAATTTAAAATTTCATGGACAACACGAATAAAATGCTGAACAAAGTTCCACAGGTCACTTTATTTTTCTGGGTAATAAAAATACTGGCAACAACCGTTGGTGAAACCGCTGCAGACTACCTGTACGTAACGCTCAGTCTTGGGTTAACTGTTACCTCCTACATAATGGGAGCTATATTACTGATTATACTTTTCTTTCAGTTTAGAGCCCGAAAATATGTACCCGGCCTTTATTGGGCGGCAGTAGTATTTCTGAGTATTGTCGGCACACTTATATCCGATAACCTTGTAGATAATATGGGTGTGGCATTGATGACTACTACCATCATTTTTGGTTCGGTATTAGTCGTGATTTTTGTATGGTGGTATTTGAGTGAACGAACATTATCTGTACATAAAATTGATACTACAAGACGGGAATTTTTTTATTGGTTTGCCATATTGTTTACTTTTTCTCTCGGCACTTCCGGCGGAGACCTTATCTCTGAAAGTTCAGGGTTGGGCTATGCTTATGCGGTGCTTCTTTTTGTCGGTGCGATTGGTTTAGTATATCTCGCCTATAAATTTTTAAAGATGAATTCTATTCTCGCTTTCTGGATAGCCTATATCATTACGCGCCCACTGGGAGCCTCTTTGGGCGACCTGCTGTCGCAGCCAATAACAAACGGAGGCCTGGGAGTAGGCACTACCGTTACAAGCATTGTTTTTCTTTCCGTAATCCTTGGCCTGGTTATTTACCTGACCGTTAAACATAAGAAATAGCTTCCCTGGTAAACGACTTTGTAAATACCAAATAAATTTTTAAAACAGAGGCCTAAAAAGAAAACTATGGCTCACGTTTATTTTTGGTTTTCAACAAATTCAATTATTGCATCATCGTTAAAAAAATAAAAACATGAAAAAACTAAAATTGATTATGCCGCTTCTGATTGGAGGAAGTATCCTTTTGACGGCTTGTTCGCAGGGACTTGATAATTCAAAAGTACCCACGGAAGTTAAAACTTCTTTTGCAAAAGATTTTCCGGACAACTCTCCCAAGTGGGATAAAGAAAATTCAAATTATGAA
>DASSHD010000607.1:0-14778 GCA_035693085.1 Hanamia sp.
CCCAGGGGAACGGCTGCATTGGGCTATGCACAATACACTCCAAAAGAGCAATATCTTTATAATACTGATCAATTGCTTGATCAGATATGTATGACGCTTGGAGGCCGGGCTTCAGAATCTATTTTCTTTGGCAAAGTATCTACAGGGGCCAGTAACGACCTGCAGCAGGTAACAAAGACGGCTTACTCTATGGTAACAGTGTATGGTATGAATGATAAAGTGGGTAACGTAAGTTATTATGATCCGCAGCAGGAAAATACTTTTCAGAAGCCTTTTAGTGAAGAGACCGGAAAAATGATTGATGAGGAAGTTCGTAAACTAATTGAAAAAGCATTTGAAAGGACAAAGGCATTATTGATCGAAAAGAAGAAAGAAGTAGAAATCCTTGCTCAGGCATTATTGAAAAGAGAGGTCCTGTTTCAAAGTGATGTTGAAGCCTTGATTGGAAAAAGGCCGTTCCAGGATAAAAAGGCATTGGACTTTGTTGACAATCCAAAAGAAGCGGTAGTGGAACCTCCGATTCACGTAGTAGATACCAGTACAAACTCATAAAATGAAAGTTTCTTCTTCCAAAGAAAAAATTTTAAAAAAAATAAGAGAGGCGCTGAGTAACCCGGCGCCTTTGCCTTTTCCTAAAAGTGAAGGCTCGAATTCTGTCTTTCAACCCCAGGTGGAAGAGTTGGAAATTTTATTTGCAGAAGAATTTACCAAACTATCGGGCAAGTTTGCTTTTTGCATTGACAAAACCGATGCAAAAGATCAAATCAAAAATCTGATAGCTCAAAAAAAATGGAAACATATTTTTTGTGTTGAAAAAGAAATTTCAAAACTATTGGGATTAGATCAGGAATCTTCAATAAATGTGCCTTTACTGGCCGGATGCGATGCTGCTGTTACTTCGTGTCACTATCTTGTAGCACGTACAGGCGCCATTGTAATGAGCAGCGCACAACAAAGTGGCCGCACTGTAAGCGCTTACGCCCCCGTACATATTTGCATAGCTTATATAGATCAACTGGTTTTTGATACCCGCGATGCGCTCAAAGGAATAAAGAAAAAGTTTGGTAATAATATTCCTTCGTTTATAACATTCGCCGCAGGCCCCAGCCGCACTACAGATATTGAAAAAACATTGGTAACAGGTGTACACGGCCCAAAAGAAGTTTATCTGTTTTTGATTGATAAGCCGGTGTAGTGATTTTAGTAAAGTATGATGCTTTATAATTAACTTTATAGAAAATAATAATTATTAAAAATGAACGAAATTATTTTTTTAATTGAGGAAGCGCCGGAAGGAGGATATACTGCGAGGGCTTTAGGAGAAAGTATTTTCACAGAAGGAGAAACTATGGAGGAAACGAAGAAAAATATAAGAGATGCGGTAGATTGCCATTTTGATGATGGCAAAAAACCAAAATTAATCAGGCTACATACGGTTAAGGAAGAAGTAATTTTAGCATGAGAATACCACCTGATATATCTGCAAAAGAATTAATTTTAAGACTAAAAAAGTATGGATATGAAGTACAACGTCAAAAAGGAAGTCATATCAGGTTAATTACTTTATTAGAAGGCACGCACCATGTTACAGTGCCAAATCACAATTCAATCAAAATAGGAACATTATCTGGAATAATGATGTGGCAGCTCATTTTAATAAATCTAAAGAAGAAGTAGTAAACGAACTTTTTTAACTGTTTTTCATAATCTTCAATGCAACTTAATCCCGGAAAAAAAATATATTTTATTTCAGATTTTCATTTGGGCGCTCCCGACTATGCAACGAGCCTTGTTAGGGAAAAACGTGTGGTACAATTTCTGGATGAAATAAAAAATGACGCTGCTGTTATATTTATCCTTGGCGATCTGTTTGACTTCTGGTATGAATATAAAAGAGTTGTTCCAAAAGGATTTGTGAGAATTTTGGGCAAACTTGCCGAACTTACAGATAGCGGAATTATCATTCATTTTTTTGTAGGTAATCATGATATGTGGATGAGCGGATATTTTGAAAAGGAATTGAATATTGATGTGTATCACGACCCGAAAGAATTTGAGTTCAACGGAAAGAAATTTCTAATTGGTCATGGCGATGGATTAGGGCCTGGTGATCACCGATATAAGTTTATGAAAAAAATTTTCAGGAATAAGTTTTCCCAGGGACTATTTGGAATGCTGCATCCTTCTTCCGGCATTGGATTAGCCGATTATTTTAGCCGCAAAAGCAGGGCTGCTACCGGTAAAAAAGATGAACAATTTTTGGGAGAAGAAAAAGAATGGCTCATCGTTTATTGTAAAGAAATGCTTGCAAAAAAGCATTTTGATTTTTTTATTTTTGGTCACAGGCATTTACCTATTGAGTATAAATTGAATGAGAACAGTGAATATATTAATCTTGGCGACTGGATAAAATACAATAGTTATGCGGTTTTTGATAATGGAAATGTAACATTGAAATATTATGAGCAATGAAATTTATTAAAAAACATGAGTGTCTCCCGAGTTTTTGCAGTTCAAAGACAGACGTGGGCGGTGAGGACACCGCCCACGGTGGGCCACCCCGGTTGGCGTCTTCACTAACCGGCGTAAATTTGAGTTGCACTAAAAAATATTTTTTCTCAATCCTTGTTCTGGGAATTTTTTATTCGCCACACATTCTTGCTCAGGATGATTCACTTTTCCATTTTATAAAAAAGATAAATTTTCCGGTATCTTCTTTCGCTGTAGATAATATAGGAGAACTTTACCTGATTACTCCGGGTAACCAATTGAAGAAATATAATGAGAAAGGGGATTCAGTAGGCGTTTTTAACCAGGTAACTCAATATGGCAAGCTGGCTTATGCAGATGTGCAAAATCCCTGGAAAGCAATTCTATATTATGAAAATTTTTCTACAATTGTATTACTGGATAAATATCTGAATGTAATAACAGCGATCAACCTGAATAAGCACAATATTTTCAGAGTACAGGCTGTTACTACCTCTTATGATAATAATATCTGGCTATTCGATGAGCAGGATAACACTTTGAAAAAAATGGATGACAATGGAAATATACTCTCCCAAACAGTTGATTTCCGGCTATTATTTGATTCGGTTCCTGATCCTGAAAAAATAATTGACCGGGATGGATTTGTTTACTTATACGATCCGCAAAAAGGGATTTATATATTTGATTATTACGGAAGCTTTAAAAGTAAATTAGACTTTTTACACTGGAATGGCATCCAGGTAATCGGCAACACAATTTATGGATTTGATAAAGAGAACCTTTACAAATACACACCGCCATTGCCTGATTTCACTACTTATAAATTGCCGCCGGATTTACAGAACAGCACTTCAATAAAATTCAGCATTCATAAAATTTATGTTCTCAAAAATAATCAACTGACTGTTTATAATCTGCCTTAGCCTAATTTATAGCCATGAAATTCCTTGATCAGATATTTTTAGATAATTCCCTTCGCAGTTACGTTATTACGTCCATTATTATTTTATTGATGGTCATTTTAAAGAGAATTATTTCCAAATATTTTACCGCTCTGGTCTTTAAACTTGGAAAAACCCAGTGGGGCGGCATGACCAAGCAGGAATTTGACAATATCATTATAGTTCCCTTAGAAAGAATTTTGATGGTGATGGTGATTATTTTATCACTTAGCCGGCTCAATTTTCCAAACCAATTGGAATTTTCAATAGATTCAGTTACCAGCCACAATATGGCAGATTCTATTGCATCGGCTGCTATCATTATCTGTGTCGTTTCCCTTTTAATCCGGTTTATGGATTTTCTTGTATTGGTGATCAGGCATAGACAAGGAAATGAAAAGGCAGCAAGCGAATACCAGGTGCTTTTCTTTTTTAAAGATTTCATCCGGGTAATCATTATCATTTTTGGAATCGTTTTTATCCTGAAATATTCTCTTAAACTTAATATCGGCAATCTTCTTACCGGATTAAGTATTGTTGGCGCTGCTCTTGCTCTTTCAGCAAGGGAAAGTCTTGAAAACCTGATTGCTTCTTTTATTATCTTTTTTGATAAGCCTTTTAAAACAGGCGATAGTATAAGAGTGAATAATGTAAAGGGAACGGTGGAACGAATCGGCCTGAGAAGCACCAGGGTTCGTACCCCGGAAAAATCATTGGTTACTATTCCTAACAAACAAATGGTGGACAGCATACTGGACAACTGGAGTGAGCGCGACCAGGTGAGGAATGAAATAAAAACGCAATTATCTTCCAATACTTCATCAGAAAATCTGGGAAAAGCAATAAAAAAGATAGAGGATATTCTTGCTTCCAAAAAAGAAAGAATCATTTCTTATAATGTTTACTTACAGGAAATTACCAACGACGGCGCTTTGATTATGATTATTTATTTTACAAAAAAAGAGTTGCCACTAAATGATATGAACCTGTTGATGCAGGAAATTAATATAGACATCCGGAAAATGCAGGAGGAACATGGCATTCAGGCGGCCAACACCAGTAAAGTAACGCTAGTAAATCCGGATAATCAGTAAATTTTCTAAATTTTGTATCCGGGAAATTGATTCTTTTTAGTGATATAATTCCAGGAAATTAATGTAAAAACAAGGGTAATGAAAGTGCGAATTGGTATCGCTATGAAAGTCTTTTCCTCATAATTTCCTCCGATAACAATGTATATCATTAAAATGATGAAAGTGAAAATAAGAATAAAGGCTGCGATGAATAAGAATTTAGTGGTCCAGATTTTTTCCTTGAAAAGTCCATAACCTGAACACAGATAGATAATACCACAGATCAGGTCAGCAATCTCTATAAAAAAAATATAATTACTTTCTGATTTTCTCAACTTAAATAAATCAAAAATGATGGAAAAGGAAAAAAATAGATTAAGCAATCCAAATAGAAATAATAAAATTCCCGAAGATTTTAAAATGATATTTTTCAAGGTTAATTTTTTTAGCTTCCAAAATAAACATTTATTTTAATTCTTTCATCCTCACCGTGAAATGTCTTAATACAGGCGCCTCATATTCTATTTGCAACCCTTTTATTTTTTCACGGTTTTTGTAAACATCAATAATTACTTCAGCCACATAGTCAGTATGGCTTTGCGTATAAACTCTTCGGGGAATGGCAAGACGAACCAATTCCATTACCGCAGGAATTAATTTTCCCGCAGCATCATATTTGCCAAACATTAATGAACCGATTTCAACTCCTCTTACTCCGCCTTCAATATATAAGGCAGCTACCAAAGCCTGTCCCGGATATTGATCAGAAGGAATGTGCGGAAACATGGCCTTAGCATCTAAATACACTGCATTCCCACCGGCAGGCTGCATCACAGGCACATCGGCTGCAATTAACTTTTCAGTCAGATATTCAATACTGCGGATGCGATATTGTAAATAATCTTCTTCCATTACTTCTTTTAATCCGATAGAAATTGCTTCCAAATCTCTTCCCGCAAGACCGCCATAAGTAGTGAAACCTTCTGTAATGATCAATAAATTTCTGCATTTTACAGCAAGCTCCTCATTACGCAAGGCAAGAAACCCTCCAATATTTGCAAAGGCGTCTTTCTTTGCACTCATTGTACAACCATCAGCATAAGAAAATAACTCGTGAACAATTTCAGGGATTGAAACACCGGCAAACTCTTTCTCACGCTTTTTTATAAAGTAACAATTTTCTGCAAAACGACATGCATCAATAAACAGAGGAATGTCATGTTTTTTGCAAATTGACTTTACGTCCCTGATATTTTGCATACTCACGGGTTGTCCTCCTCCGGAATTATTGGTAACGGTAATCATGCAAAGCGGAATGTTCTCAGCACCTTTTTCTTCAATAAATTTTTGCAAAGCCACTATGTCCATATTCCCTTTAAAAGGTGCGGGCACAGATGGAATTTTTCCTTCTGCGCATAAAAGATCAATTCCCTCAGCACCTGAAAATTCAATATTGGCGCGGGTAGTGTCAAACAAGGTATTGCTCACAATATATTTCCCTTTCCCACCAATTATGGAGAACAAAATTTTTTCTGCCGCACGTCCCTGGTGTGTGGGAATAACTATGGGTATTCCGGTAATATCCCGAATCGTTTTCTCAAAGCGAAAAAAACTATTGCTACCAGCGTACGATTCATCGCCAATCATTATGCCTGCCCATTGTGCGCTGCTCATAGCATTGGTGCCGCTGTCGGTGAGCAAATCAATGAGCACATCGTCTGCACGAATTAAAAAGGGATTATAAAATGCATCTTTGATAATTTGAATTCTTTGATCCTTAGTAGTAAAATGAATAGGCTCTACAGATTTTATTTTAAAGGGTTCTATGATGGTTTTCATGCTAATTTTATTCAATTTTCTTTTTATAGAAAAAAAGAGAGTGTGTAAATTGAAACACTAAAAAACGTTGTGGAAAATAACAATAATCTGCCGGAGGCTTAGGTTGGCTTTCTGATTATATTTATCCAGAGAAAAAGCATAAGGCAAATGTAAATGTTATTTGAATGGTTTGCAATAAGGAACTCTCAGATTAAATAAATAATTCCGATAGCTCTTGCATAGGTGTCAAGTTAAAATAGCCATATATGACATGAAATGATTGCTAGTAAAGGTTTTGAAAGATTCGAATTCATCAGTAGAGAAACAAATAATTAAGATTTTTATTTTACCAAAACCGGCGTTTCCTATTTTGGCAAAAAACATAAAATAATAAAAGTACTTAAATACTTTTATTAAAATATTTCTTTTATCTTTGTAGCCATTTATCATTAAATAAATTATACTCAACATGGCAACATTACTGGAACCTGAAAATATTCTGAATGTAACTTTAATAGAACCTAAATTAAAACATTCCACCATTTTCGAAAAGTTCGACGAATTAAAACCCGGCGAAAGTTTAACCCTTCACAACGATCATGATCCCAAACCTCTTTACTATCAGCTATCTGCAGAAAGAGGAGATATTTTTACATGGGAATATCTGGAAGAAGGACCTAAATTGTGGAAAATAAAAATTACCAAAAAGAAATCAGATCAAAAAGGAAAATTAAATATTCTCGATGCTACTTTATTGCATCCAAGCGTAAAACATGCAACTATATTTAAAACTTTTGATGATCTAAAACCAGGCGAATCGTTAGAATTACACAACGATCACGATCCAATGCCACTTCGCTTCCAACTGGAAAATACAAGAGGAAATATATTTACATGGGAATACATTGAGCGGGGGCCTGAATTATTTAGAATAAAAATTACTAAAAATAAAGTTGCAAAGGCTGAACCCAAAAAGGAGACGGCAACTGAAAAAGAAAATATTCTGAATGTAACTATGATTGAGCCTCGTTTGAAACATCCTACTATTTTTAGCCGTATTGATGAATTGAAACCCGGGGAAACTTTAATATTACACAACGATCACGATCCCAGGCCACTTTACTATCAACTACAAAGTATGATAGGCAATACATTTACATGGGATTACCTGGAGCAGGGACCGGAATTATTCAGGATAAAAATCACTAAAAACAAACTGCCAGAGGAAGAAAAGAAAGAAGTAAAAACTGAAAAAGAAAATATTTTGAATGTAACAGCAATAGAGCCTAAACTGAAACATCCCACCATCTTCGTAAAATTTGACGAATTAAAACCCGGTGAAAGTCTGACTATTCATAATGATCACGACCCGAAACCACTTTACTATCAGCTACTCGGCGAAAGAGGAAATATTTTTACATGGGAATACCTGGAACAGGGGCCAAAATTATGGAGGATAAAAATTTTTAAACGCCCGGAAGGAGAAGGTGATGAAACTATTGGTGAGATTGTAGCTAAAGACTTACGTAAAGCAGAAGTATTTAAGAAATATGGTTTGGATTTTTGTTGCGGAGGAAATAAAACAGTGAAGGAAGCTTGTGCAGAAAAAGGATTGGATGTTGCTAAAGTAGAACAGGAATTACGAACCGCAGATAAAAATGTTTCTACTGCCCGGCCGTTGCCCTATAATGATTGGAATCTTGATTTCCTTGCTGATTACATTGTGAATACCCATCATAGATATGTGAAGAAGACGATACCGGATATACGCAGTTATGCACAAAAGGTAGCTAAAGTTCATGGTGCTCACCATCCTGAACTGTTGCAGATAAATAAACTAGCCCAGGAAGTTTGTGACGAGATGTCTGAGCACATGGTAAAGGAAGAAACAGTTTTATTTCCTTATGTAAAACATCTTGTAAAGACCCAAAATGGCGGTTATGAAAAATTTGACAGCCTTGATAATGTAAAAGAACCTATTGATATAGCGGTAACAGAGCATGAATTAGTTGGAAATAATATGGACGAGATCAGAGAGATCAGTAATAATTTCGCATTGCCTGAAGATGCCTGTGCCAGCTATGCTTTTTTATTTAAAACGTTGGATGAATTTGAAGATGACCTGCACACACACATTCACCTTGAAAACAATATCCTGTTTCCGAAGGCATTGAAATTAGAAAAGAAATAAGCGGGTAGAGCCCGATGCCTTACAAAGCGTGACGCAGGTTTTCATTTTATTATTTAAGATTAAGATTGATTTATAAAATAAGATGAAACCTGTGTTTCGCTTTTACAATTACTTAAAAAAATGGTTATAAACTCTAATACAAAGATTGCGAAGATTCTAAAACAGAATCCGGAAGCGCTTGAAGCAATCATCAGCATTAATCCAAAGTTTGAAAAATTGAGGAATCCTCTGTTAAGAAAATTGATGGCTGCCCGTACCAGTATTGGAATGGCTTCAAAGATTGGCGGATTCGATGTAGAGAAATTTTTTGAAAAATTACAACCATTGGGTTTCGAGCCAGATAGAAAAACTGCACCCGAAACCAATAAAGAAAAACCCAAACTACCCCCTTTTTTTAATTCTATTAAGCCGGAACAGATCACTGATTTTGATGTACGCCCACTCATTAATGAAGGAAAAGATCCACTCACACTGATCGTTGACAAAGTAAAAAGTGTTCCAAAAGGAGGTGTTCTTAAGATCATCAATAGCTTTGAGCCTACACCGTTAATCTCTTTGTTGAAGAAACAAGGATTTGAATCTTTCGTTGATACCATTGATGAACAGGAGGTGGATACCTACTTTTACAAAACAAGTGACGCCGCAGTAGAAATAAATAAAGAAGAAAATAATTCGGAAGGATGGGATGAACTTATAAAAAAGTTTACGGATAAAATGGAAACTGTAGATGTACGCCAACTAGAAATGCCACAACCGATGATGACTATTTTGGAATGTATTGAAAAACTACCCGATGACACTGCTCTATTTGTTTATCATAAAAGAATTCCGGTCTTTTTATTACCCGAATTAAGAGAAAGAAAATTTGATTATCGCATCAAAGAAGAAGCGCCTAATGAAGTACGCCTCCTGATTTTTAAAGATTAAAATGTTTCCTGCTACTGCAAATACCGGACTCGCTAAAAACACTTCGTGGAAAGTAGTGTTACCGTTTTATTTGTATGCAGGATTATCACTTCTTGCAGCAACTATTATATTAATTTTTTCCACACCGGCATTCTTACAACATTATTTTCATCCCCGCACATTAGCTATCACGCATTTGATGGCATTGGGGTGGGGCACCATGATGATACTCGGCGCAAGTCATCAATTGGTGCCGGTATTGATTGAAGGAAAACTGTACAGCAATACATTAGCATATCTCTCTTTTGTTTTTGCCGGAATAGGTATTCCACTTTTAGTGGTTGGTTTTTATCAGTTTGATTTTGGCTGGCCGGCACAATATGGTGCTATATTGATCAATGCAGCAATAATATTTTACCTGATAAATACCGCGGTAAGCATGGTGAGAAGTAAGCACGAAAACGTGCATGCCGTATTCGTTTTTACGGGAACACTTTGGTTGTTGATCACGATTATTGTCGGACTATTTTTAGTATATAATTTCTCTTATAATATTTTATCAAAAGATTCCTTATCCTATCTTCCCTTGCATGCACATCTGGGAATTATAGGTTGGTTTTTATTATTGGTTATTGGTGTGGGATCAAGATTAATTCCACTTTTTCTTATTTCAAAATACAATAACAATAAATTATTGTGGTGGATATATTCCCTGATCAACATTGCGTTGATCAGTTTTATCATTTTCTTTTTATACATAAAAATAACCTGGCTGTATCTTTTGCCCCTGGCTGCTATTGCCGTTTCATTGATTTTGTTTGCATATTATTGTTATCATGCTTATAAGCAAAGGATTCGTAAAAAAGTAGATTACCAGGTAAGAATTTCTTTACTATCTGTTTTGATGATGGCGCTTCCACTGTTATTATTATTGATTGTTATTTTACTATTATTATTTTCCATTAATAATTTTCATTTGGTATTAACTTATGGATTTTGCATTTTTTTTGGATGGATTACCGCCATTATTTTTGGAATGACTTTTAAGACATTGCCATTTATTGTTTGGAATAAAGTTTATCATGATAAAGCAGGCCTTGGAAAGACTCCCAACCCTAAAGAATTGTTTAGTGATAAAATATTTAAGACGATGGGCATTTCTTATCTCACCGGATTTGTTTTATTTATAGCCGGAGTTTTAATTTCAAATGAATTAATTATAAAAATTGCCTCAATACTTTTACTGATCGCTGCGATTTTATACAATGGAAATGTATGGAAAGCTGTAACACATAAACCTGATAAAAAATGAATGAAATTACTAACGATGAAGTCAGATTAGAACTGGCTCTGGGCTCATTAAAATTTGTAGATGATCCCGAAATAGGGTTAAACGTTGTTGACCTGGGATTGATCTACCAGATTGATTTTGATGAAGATCAGAAAGAAATTTTTTGCACTCATTCGCTCACTACCCAATTTTGCCCGATGGGAGAAACCATCAATCAAGGCGTAACAAATGCGCTTCAGCAAACATTTCCCGAATATAAAATAGAAACAAAAATTACTTTTGATCCGCCATGGAATCCACAAAAAATTTCTGAAGAAGGACGCGAATTTTTAAATATGTAATCCATGATAAGCAATACCTGCAAAACCGCCATCAAAGCTGTGATCTATCTTTGTTCAAAATTTGATGTTGAAGAAAATGCAAGCATCAAAGAAGTTTCGGAATTTATCAATGCCAATGAACATACGGTAGGGAAAATTTTACAAACACTAGTAAAGCAAAATGTAATTAACAGTCTGAAAGGCCCAACGGGTGGCTTTTACATTTCCAAGGAACAACAAAAACAACCGATCATAAATATTGTCGAAGCCATTGATGGTAAACAAGTTTTTAAAAGTTGCGGACTTGGGTTAAGCAAATGCTCGTCAAAACGCCCCTGCCCTATACATTATGATTATTCTGAAGCACGCGACCTTATTGAAAAATTATTCAGAGAAAAAAATGTGCTCGATTTGTGCGAACCGGTTAGAAATGGATTGGCATATCTAATGGGATAGGCTTCATTTTTTACTACTAATTGCACTATTAAAATTATTTTTGAAACTCCGTTTTGTAAAACCATTCGCAGTAAATGAACAAATAGATAGGATTGCTATTCTTCGAAAGTATTTGATTGATATAAAGTTTTTATAGAGGGGATCCTTCTCCTTAGGAGAAGAGTTGGGATGAGGCCAGCAATCCCTATCAATTCATCTGAAAATTAGTATTATTATGCAACGATGCATCTTTCTGTAATTTCAATTCCCATTTCCAGGCGGTTTCCATCATTTCATCCAAAGAATATTTTGGATCCCAGCCCAGTTTTCCCTTTGCAAGAGAATTATTGGCATAAATAGCCATTATATCTCCTGGCCTGCGGGAAGCAATTTTATAATTGAGTTTTTTGCCACTTACTTTTTCAAATGCATGAATAGCTTCCAACACGGAAACGCCGTTGCCGGTGCCCAGATTAAACACTTCGCACTTTTCTATATTTCTCTTTTCAATTAAATATTGCAGTGATAGTGTATGCGCGTGAGCAATATCGCATACATGTATGTAATCGCGGATGCAGGAGCCATCGCGCGTAGGATAATCATCTCCATAAACAGAAAGTTCTTTTATTTTCCCAATGGCTGTTTGTGTAATGGCTGGCACAAGGTTTTCAGGTCTTCCCAAAGGTAATTCTCCAATCAAAGATGAAGGATGAGCGCCTACAGGATTAAAATATCTTAACAAGATGCTTTTTAAATCGCTTACTTCAGTAACATCTCTTACAATTTCTTCGCCCATTTGCTTGGTAGCGCCATAAGGCGATTCTGCCGGTTTGGTAGGCGATTCTTCCGTTACCGGAATTTCATCGGGGCTGCCATAAACAGTGCAGGAAGAAGAAAAAATAAAATTGGGAATTTTAAATTCTTCAGTGCATTTCAAAATATTGATAAGAGAAAATAAATTGTTTTCAAAATACATTAGTGGTTTATCTACTGATTCGCCAACCGCTTTGTAGGCTGCAAAATGTATGATGCCCTGAATGTCCGTATTCTCCTGAAATACAGCGAATGTATCATCAAAATTGGAAAGGTCCACTTTATAATTTTTAATGTCCTTGCCGGTGATTTCTTTTATGCCGGTCAGCAGCGCTGCCGTTGACCTTGAATTATTGTCAATACATATCGGATTAAAACCATTTTCAATAAGATCAAGAATGGTGTGAGCGCCAATGTATCCGCATCCGCCGGTAACTAATATTTTTTTCATGGCTACAATTTAAGGAAAATTGAATTATAAAAAATATGAATCTAAAAATTAATTCAGCTAAGAAAATGAATAATATAATACACAGCAGCAGCAGCAACCGCGCTTACGGGAATAGTGAGTATCCATGCCCAAAGCAGATTGATAGTAACGCCCCACCGCACTGCTGATAATCGTTTGGTAGCGCCCACACCTACGATTGCTCCTGTGAGTGTATGAGTAGTACTTACCGGAATTCCGAAAAAGATGGTAAGAAAAATAGTAAATGCCCCCGAAGTTTCTGCACAAAATCCTTCCAGAGAAGTTACTTTAGTGATTCGGGTGCCCATGGTTTTTACAATTCTCCAACCGCCCGACATAGTGCCCAAAGCAATAGCTGTGTAACAGGAAAGTGGCAGCCAGTCAGGCATTTCGTGGGCTTCAATAGAGCCTGTATAACCATGTACTGTTTTATTATAAAACCATATTGCGGTTAAAATCAATCCCATTGTTTTTTGGGAATCACCGCCACCATGAGCCAGACTCAGTGAAGCTGAAGAAAGTAACTGAAGCCGCCGAAACCATTTCTCTGCTTTGGCAGGGCGTGATTTTTTTGCAACGTTTACAGTAATGACTGTGGTAACAAAGCCAAATAATAAACCGATAATAGGCGCCAATATCATAAATATTAATGCGATTAATACAGGATAAGTATTTATTCCTGCTAATCCGCCTGCTGCAATGCCTGCTCCGGCAAGGCCTCCTATAAGAGTATGAGATGAACTGGATGGGATACCATAATACCAGGTTAATAAATTCCAACTAATAGCTGCGATGGTTGCTGCAATGATCGTTTTGAAATTGATAATATTTTCAGACATGATATTGGCAATAGTACCGGCAACTTTATGCTCCCTGAAAATGAAAAATGCAATAAAATTAAAAGAAGCTGCCCAAAGCACAGCCTGAAAGGGGGTTAATACTTTTGTGGAAACAATAGTGGCTATTGAGTTTGCAGCATCGTGAAAACCATTTATATAATCGAATATCAGAGCGAGTACAATAATGGTAATCAGAAAAATAAGCATACTAAACTTTTAAAAATCAGCTAAAGGCAGAAGGCTAATGCTTGATGGTTAAAAATAATTTTAATTTTTTACTTTTTACCCATGTATTCGCATTAAGCATATTTAATAATAATGGATTCAATAACGTTTGCGGCATCTTCACATTTGTCTGTTACGATCTCCATAACCTGGTAAATTTCTCTTTTCTTAATAACTTCTTTCGCATCAGGTTCGGTTTCAAAAAGTTTTTCAATGCTCATGTCAAATACATCATCAGCCTGGTTTTCTATACTATTAATGGCAACCATAGCGTCTGTAATTTTCCTGAGATTTTTCATATTTCTTAATTCGATTACCGCTTTACGTACTTCAGTACAACTATTTAAGATCAAATCAGCCATTCTGTGAAAAGTGGGATCATCCGGATTTACTTTATAAAAATTAATTTTTTTTGCGGCAGAATAGATATAATCACAAATGTCATCCAGAGAAGTAGCAAGATAATGAATGTCTTCCCTGTCAAAAGGAGTAATAAAGTTTCTTCCTAATTCTGTAAAAATCCGGTGGGTATTATCATCGTTTACATGTTCAATATCTTCAATTTCCTTTATTAATATGGCCCTTTTATCAAAATCCTTTTCATGAACCAATTCTTTGAGCTTTTCGGCCATCTGCACTACATTCTCAGAAACACTCTCGAATAATTGAAAAAAGACTTTGTCTTTAGGAAGGAAAAACTTTAAAATAGAATTTACAGCCATTTTTCTGGTTTGGGCAAAAATAAAGTAGTATCCTGTTTAAAATCACTTTTTCAGAGTTGGTAATGATTTCTTAACATTGGAAATGGTATCCTCCTTTAAATACCTCATTTTAAATTCGTAGCGGAATGATTTTACATTGATTATTTTTGAAACTTTCTGAATCTCTATATAATGACTTTACAATCTCTTTTTAAACAAAATCGTATTTTCTTCATTGGATATTTTTTATTACTGATCATTGG
>DASSHD010000608.1:0-21605 GCA_035693085.1 Hanamia sp.
ATGTATACTGGATAAGATACCAAGAAAAAGGCCAGAGCGAGGAACTGAATTGGATACAACGGAGATTCGCTTATGGTATCAATTCAAAAAAGATCTCCAATAGCGCTTATGAACTGAATTTTGTTTCTTATAAGAAGAGGAAATTCTGGTTAGAAAAAGACACAGAAGGTCATTGGCAGGTATTTGCTAACTTGAGCAACGGTAAAAAAATGATACTTAAAAGAATCTATTTACAAATTAATGGTGGAAGTTTTTGGATCCCCAATATAGAGTACGTTGAGTTAAAAGGTCTGGTGCCTGGTACTAATCAGGAAGTAAGGGAAAGAATTAAGATCAAAAATGAGTAGTGGCAGATTGAAATTAAAATAACAAATAAGTAACCAGTAAACCAACACCCGCCTGAATGACACAGTCGGGCAGGAATAAACCAGATTTCTATCTGCATTAATAAGAAAGAAGAGTCTAAAATAAAACTGTATGATTTTTGTAATACAAATATTCGACCCAATGAAAAAGAATTTGATCAAAAAATAATTTTATGAAAAAGAACTATATATCCAACTCCACAGAGTCGGTAAGAATGTTTAAAAGTAATTTTTTGGAATCATTTTCAAAGGTGCATTTTACTGTTCCTTTAATAATTTATGTGCCGCTTACCGGATATTTAATTTACAAAGCATTCCTGAATCAAATTTCTGTACCCGATTTTCTTATATATTTTATATCAGGATTATTAATATGGACAATTACCGAATATTTGCTCCATCGTTTTATTTTTCATTATCAACCTACATCAAAAACCGGGCTTAGGCTTCATTTCATTTTCCACGGAATTCACCACGATTATCCAAAAGATGCCAAACGCCTTGTAATGCCACCATCTGCAAGCATTCCTCTGGCTATCCTGTTCTATTTGTTATTTTCCCTGTTTTTTAAGAATACCTTTTATCTGTACATTTTTTTTTCTGGGTTCATTGCCGGTTATCTATGTTATGATATGATACATTATGCCATTCATCACCACAATTTCAAAAGCAATATTATGAAGAAAATTAAGCAGCACCACATGTTGCACCACTACTCAGATGATACAAAAGGATATGGTGTAAGTTCAGCCTTATGGGACATAATATTCAAATCAGAATTTTCTAAGAAAAAATAAAATGGAGAGAACCAGTTATTCTTTTAAAAGATTTTCAATAAAAAATGTAACAACTGTATTTTCAATTTCATTAGCCTATTTGCTTCTTTCTTATTTCTTAATTGGTTTTAAACAAGAGCAAATTGTATTGGTTGTAATTTTTTGGATACCCTATTTTGCTTCCCCAATCAGCAGAAAATTTATCCTGGGGTTCTCCATATTTATAGTGTATTGGATTGTATTCGATTATATGAAAGCATTTCCCAATTACAGGTTTAATAGCGTTCATATTGGCGACTTATATCAATTTGAGAAAAATTTATTTGGTATAAAATTCGGGAATATTATATTAACTCCCGATGAATTCTGGATACAAAATCAGAAACCATTTTTAGATGGCCTGACTGGTTTTTTTTATTTATGTTGGGTGCCGGTACCTCTTATTTTTGCAGGATATTTATTCTTCAAAAACCGGGAAGAGTTTTTAAAATTCTCTTTAACTTTTTTATGGTTAAATATTTTGGGGTTTGCAGTTTATTATATTTATCCTGCTGCGCCTCCCTGGTACATTCAACACTTTGGCAATGTATTTCATGCACACACACCAGGCAGCGATGCAGGATTACAGAGGTTTGACGACATGTTTCATGTAAAAATCTTTCAATCATTATATGCACAAAGTTCCAATGTTTTTGCTGCAATGCCTTCTCTTCACTCGGCTTATCCCATTATTGTTTTATATTACGGGCTGAAAAATAAACTGGGGAAGATCAATATAGTTTTTGCATTAATAATGGCAGGAATATGGTTTTCTGCAGTTTACAACAGCCATCATTATGTAGTGGATGTTCTGGCCGGAATAATCTGTGCTGTTGTTGCCATTATTTCGTTTAACTGGATTGTAAAAAATATAAAGTGGGTCAAAGCAGGATTGGGAAAGTATAAGAAGGTTTTGGAATAATTTTTATTAAACTAACAAAGCTACCATTGTACTGACAATAAAAGAACTTACGCTGCCTTGTCTACCGGACAGCAGGCAAGCAAATTATCCTGATTTGTATTCTGAATAAAATAAAAAGAAATGTATGATATCTGCTGTATAGGCCATTTGACTTTAGATAAAGTGATTACTCCCGATTCGTCTTTGCACATGGCCGGTGGTACATCCTTTTATTTTTCCAATGCCATCCGAAACATGGATGCAAGATATATTTTGATTACCTCTCTTGCTGAAAAAGAAAAGCGTTTCGTAGAGAATTTGCGCGAAAAAGGTGTTACTGTGAATGTATCTTACGGTTCAAAAACAGTTTACTTTGAAAATATTTATTCTCGCAATCTGGATCATCGTGAACAAAAAGTATTGCAAACAGGCGATATATTTAGTCTTGACCAGATAGAAGAAATAGAAGCCACCATTTTTCATTTGGGACCTTTACTTGCCGGGGACATTCCGCTTGGGGTAATAAAAGCTCTGTCTGAAAAAGGTAAAGTGTCATTAGACGTGCAAGGTTATTTACGTAAAGTTAAAAACCAGAATGTTTATTCTATAGACTGGAGGGATAAAAGAGAAGCGCTGCAGTTTGTGGATATCTTAAAAGCCAATGAAACTGAAATGGTAAAGCTGACAGGAACCGGCGATGTCCGTAAAGGCGCTAAACTTTTGAGAGACTGGGGTGCGAAAGAGATTGTTATAACGCTTGGCAGCAAAGGTTCTGTAATTTATGCAGACCATACCTTTTATGATATTCCCGCTTTTGTCCCGGCGAGAGAAACAGATGCTACAGGATGCGGAGATACCTATATGGCGGGATATTTATATCAGCGGATAAAACATGCAGGAATACAAGAGGCGGGTGAATTTGGCGCCGCTATGGCGAGTTTGAAAATTGAATCACACGGCCCGTTTACCGGTACCGAAGCTGATGTACTAAAAATATTATACGGAAATAAAAAAGGCATGTAGATTATATTATGCTTTTTACCTTTCATTAATTCATAATTTATTGCTTTTTCTAATTTTTTTATTGACAATGTTACAGAATTTCAGAGCAAATAGAAATAGCGATTATTTCTTTGTTTACTGTAACTCAATAATTTTATCAGACTTGGATTGTCAGATAAAATACTCAACCAACTTCTCTTTTATCTTTTCAGGCATTGTGGTTCGTTTCATGGTTTTGGCATCCATAAAGTACAAAGTCACATCGCCCACATTCAGCAGCTTCTCTTTCTCATTAAATAGTTCGCTGTGAAAAATTATTTTGTGATGAAACGGCAATTCTTTTACTGTAGTTATTACAGTTATCAAATCATCATATAGTGCAGGGCGTAAAAATTTACTATGAATTTCTGTAACCATCATAATAATTCCGGTAGCTTCTATTTCTTTATATGTCAGACCCAGACTACGCAAAGCTTCGGTTCTTCCTATCTCATAAAATTGTGCATAATGCCCATGATACACCACACCCATTTGATCGGTGAGCGCATAATGAATTCTTATTTGGGTTTTGGAAGTAAACATTTTTTTTAAAACTACGAACTATTTTCCCATCAATCCATCCACACTTATTTTTCCAGGCCCACATAAAAAGATAGTAACTGTAGCAGCAAGATATATCATTCCTCTTTCGCCTCCGGCAAATATCAGTCCATTCGATGCAACGAAAACAACCACGCTCATGCCAATAATGATTGGAATACAAGCCAATCGTGTAAACAATCCCAATATCAATAAAATACCACAGATTAACTCTGCAAATATGATGAGAGAAAGAGAAGCCGTAGAACCCAGGTGCATAAAATTCATAAACTTATATTTAAGGCTGCCGAATTTTATCAATTTCGCATAACCATGACTGGCAAGCAATAACCCCAAAAAAAATCTCAAAACAAGCATCGCGAAATTGAAAGCCCCTTTGGAATATTTTGTTGAAAGAAATTGACTCATAATTTTTTTTACAATTGTGTTAACAAAGATTTGTGCAATTTAAAGTGTTTTTATTTTCATCCAAATATTTTTGGATAAACAATTGCGGAATTGGGTTTGTACTTTTGCGCGAATTATAAATTTCATTCCGGATAATATTGATTTATTTGTTTCTTAATCAATCATGAAAAATTAAAATCATAAAATTGATGACTCGTCTCTTTCTTCCATTTGTATTAATTCTTTTTTCCGTATCCTGTTTTTCGCAGGCTAATAATAATGTAACAGATCCTGAAAAAAATTTTAAAACTGCCAAAGATTATTTTATTAAAGGCGAATACAGCCTGGCTTATCCTTTGCTGAAACCCTTATTGGATAAGTATCCTGAAAATACCAAAAGTAGCCATGCCTACCTTAACCAGGATGTGGAATATTATTACATAGTGTGCGGGCTTAAAATGAACCAGGAAATAGCAGAAGATGAGGCAGTTCGGTTTATAGATGCTGCCAATAATGAACCTCGCGAGCAATTAATGAGTTTCTATTTAGCACACTATTATTTTTTAAAAAATGATTACGCACGGGCGGTTATTTATTATGAAAAAGCGGGTTATAACAATTTGAGCAATGATCAGATTGCGGATGCAAAATTTGAGCTGGCTTATTCTTATTTTAACGTAGGTCGCTTTGACGATGCTAAACCATTATTCAATGAAATTCATCAATTGCCGGGAAATAAATATTATTATGATGCCAATTATTATTACGGTTATTTAGCTTATCGTGATGGTGAATATAATGAGGCATTACGATCTTTTCAAAAAGTAGAATCTATTCCAAGGTACAGAAGCCTTGTTCCATATTACATTGCTCAAATCTATTATTTTCAGGGGAACAAAGACGAGGCGTTACGATATGGAGAAAGCAAACTCACCCAGGATAATATTTATTACAGAAAAGATTTGAGTTTACTAATGGGGCAAATTTATTTTGAGAAAAAAGAATTCTCAAAAGCATTGCCTTTACTGGAATCGTATGTAAACAGCAGTGATAAAGTTTCCAAAGAAGTGATGTACGAGTTGAGTTATTGCTACTACAATGCCAACCAGTTAAACAAAGCCATTGAAGGTTTTAAACAACTCAGCAATGAGAAAGATTCACTGGGACAGAACTCAATGTATTTATTAGGCGATCTGTATTTAAAAACCGGGCAGAAAGAAAATGCGAGAAACGCTTTTGCTTATAGCGCCGATAATGGAAGCAATCGAAAACTGCAGGAAATATCAAGATTTAATTACGCCAAACTTTCTTACGAGTTAGGTTACCAGGGTATAGCTTTAAATTCAATGAATAAATTTCTCGACCTCTACCCTAATTCAGAATATGCCGGTGAAGCAAAAGAAATTGTAATTAATCTTTTGGCCAATAGCAATAACTATGCGGATGCACTTGCTTTGTACAAATCATTCGGTAAGCCCACTCCCACGATGTTGAAGATATATCCAAAAATTTTGTTTGGACTGGCTACACAGGATATAAATGACCAAAAACTAAATGAGGCTGATGACTTGCTTTCAAAAATTATTAAAGACCCTAATGCAGGAGAAGTGCTGCCCTTTGCCGATTTCTGGAAATCTGAAGTAGCGTTCAGGCTTTCCCGTTATGATGAAGCTATTAAGTATATGAGCGATTATCTTCAATATGGCGGTATCCAGGGTGAAGCGAATCCTACTAATGCAAGATATGTGTTAGGATACAGCTATCTGAAAATAGAAAGTTATGCTCTTGCAATGGAAAATTTTAAAAAGATAGCGCCCACAGTTTCGCCGTCATCATCCACTTTGCAGCAGGATGCTTATGTACGAACAGCCGATTGTTATTTTATGCAAAAGAATTACAGCGCTGCCAAAAGCATGTATCAAAATGTAATCAACGATGGATTGTCACAAAGCGATTATTCACTTTACCAGGTAGCGCTCATCAATGGAATTAAAAATCCTGCAGAAAAAATAAAAACTTTCAATACTCTTGTTCAGCGTTATCCGCAAAGCGATTTGGTTACTACATCTTATATGCAGATTGCCAATGCCTACATGGTGCAGGAAAAATTCGGTGATGCCATTCCTTATCTAAACAAAATATTGGAAATAAAATCAGCATCCGGCGAGTATCCTAAAGTGTATCTCAAGCTCGGCCTTGCATATTACAATATGAATAACAATGCGGAAGCACTAAAAAACTATCAAAAATTAGTAACCCTTTATCCGCAATCTTCGGAGGCAAACGAAGCGCTTGAAAATATGAAAAATATTTATGTAGAAATGGGAAGGCCGAATGATTATGTTGATTTTGTAAGGAAGGCCGGTAAAGTGATCAGCGTATCTGAAGCGGATTCATTAACCTACGCTGCTGCAGAATTAAAATATTCCAATAATGATTGTACAGGAGCTATCACTTCGTTTAATAATTATCTTACTTCCTATCCACAAGGCGCTTATATTTTAAAAGCAAACTTTTATAAAAGCGAATGTTATTTAAAGAACAATGATTACCAAAACGCCGTTACCGGTTATGAAGCGGTTGTAAACATGGGCAGCAGCCCGTTTGTGGAAAGAGCCGCATTGGAAGCCGCACGTATTTATTATTTTAATTTAAAAGATTACCAAAAGGCAACTATCTATTTCACAAAATTACTTGGTATCGCTACCACACCCGAAAATCAGATGGAAGCATTGCGGGGGTTGGTAAGAAGCTATTACCAGACAAAAGATTATACGCAAGCGAATAATACTGCCAAAGAATTACTTACCAAAAAAGGAATCAGTACCGATGATAAAGCAATTGCGAATTTGGTTTTAGGGAAATCGTTGGAGGTAAATAATCAATATGATGATGCCATTGCAGCATTTAAACAGGTGGCCGCCATCAATAAGTCTGAATGGGGCGCAGAAGCGCGTTATGAAATAGCCAATTGCTATTTCTCGCTCAATCAACTTTCTACTGCAGAAAAATCTGCAATGCAGGTAATAAAAGTAACCGCTTCGTATGATTACTGGGTAGCTAAGGCCTATATTTTATTGGGTGATATTTTTCTGAAAGAGAAAGATTATTTCAATGCCAAAGCCACTTATAAAAGCGTAGCCGACAACGCCACAATACCTGAATTGAAAAAGGAAGCGCAAGACAAACTAACCAGCGCTATCAGTGAAGAACAGCAAAATTCAAAAGTGGAAACTACGCCGGATACTACAAAATAAAAAAGCTAAACAAATGCCTATTATGTTTAAAAAAATAATGATGAAATCTTTTTTCAAAAAAATAATTTTCCTTTTGCCGTTTTGTATTTTATTCTACATTTCTAATGCTCAGGATACCACCAGAAGGCAGACTATTGAAATTACATCCTCATACAAACCTTCTTTACTCAACAACGTAAAAATAAATTTATACGCCTCTCCTGTTTCGCCGGATACTTCACGGCCTCATCTTTCTTATTTTATCCCGCCTCAAAATTTATTTTATCCTTATCAGCCTATTGCATTAAAACCTCTTGCCTTGCAGGCAGACACTTCATTGCAACTTGGAGACAGGAACCAGTTGAAAGCGGGTTTTGGAAATTATACTACTCCTTATATTTCCGGAGCATTTAGTTTTGGTGATGGCAAACACAATCTTGGCAATATTTATGGAGATTATATTTCATCACGAGGTAAAATAAAGAACCAGGATTTTAGCGAAATTCAATTAAAGGGAACCGGTAGTATTTTTTCTGAAAAAAATGAAACGTATGCTGGCATAGGTTTTGCGCAACATGAGTATTATCAATATGGCTACGACCACTCAATTTATACTTTTAATAAGGACGATATCAGAAGAAGTTACCAGGATCTTTTTGCAAGTGTAGGATACAGAAATATTAAATTGAATGACTTAGGTATCAATTATAATCCTCATCTTGAAGTACATGAATTTTCGCGTGAAAGTAAATCTACTGAAACTACTTTGATTGTAAATCTGCCCGCAGAAAAAAAATTCTCTGATGCCGTTTCTTTTAAAATAACCGCATCGGGAAACTTTGATAAATACCAATTAAAAAATGCCTCATCCTCCATCACCAATAATTTGTTTCAACTGGCACCCGAATTCACTTATTACAGTGAACAATTTACTTTTCATGGTGGCATTTCGCCAACATGGAATAATGGAGTATTGGCTGTGTTACCCAATATATATGCCGAAGCTCAATTACCGGACAATATTTTGATGGTACAGGCAGGATTGGTGGGCAGGTATATTCCCAATAGTTTCCGGACACTTAGCGCCGAAAACCCATATATGCAGGATCCTGTTTTCATGAAAAATACCAAAGAAGTTCAATTTTACGGAGGTATCAAAGCTACTGTGGGAAAGCATTTCAACTTCAATGCAAAAGCGGCGTTTATCGCTTATCACGATATGCCATTGTTTGTAAATGACTCCATCATCGGGAACAGCTTTTATATAAGGAACGAAAGTAAAATGAAGGATTTACAAATTCATGGCGATTTGAATTTTATCAGCCAGGACAAATTTACAGTTACCGGTGCGTTGGACCTGAACTCTTATACCGGTTTGCATGATAATGAAAAGGCATGGGGATTATTTCCATTAAAATTAACGGGTTCCTTCCGATGGAATGCTTTTGAGCAGTTGATATTAAAAGGTGACTTATCTGCATTCTCTGGTGGAAAAGCTTTGCTGAAAAATGGTGATGTAAAAAATATGAAAGGCGGTACAGACCTGAGCGCCGGCGCTGAATTCAAACTAAACAAACAATTTAGCGTTTGGCTTGACATGGATAATTTATTAAACAGTAAATATGAAAGATGGAACAATTATCCGGTATATGGATTCCAGGTAATTGGCGGTATCCTGGTACATTTTAAATAATCATTCTAATATAGCAGATATAATTATAAAATTTTAAAAAACTGTTTCTCTGAATAATTTCCATTAAATCTATTTATAAAACACATTAAAATAAATTATAGATATTTGTGGTTATGCAGGATCTGATTACTTCATTTATTGTCCAGTCTAAAGAATGTAAACTTGCAGGGATAGGCATGTTTCGAAATGTTAGCATTCCTGCAGAACCGGATATTGCAAGCAAAAAAATATCTCCACCCATTTTAGAAAAGCTATTCACCGGCAGGGAAGAAAAAATATCTGATGAACTGGTAAAGTATGTAGCCATTAAAAAAAATATTTCACTTTCTGAAGCGCTTGAAAAAATTAAAGATTGGTGTATCGAAACAAAATTAAAATTAAAAAATGGAGAGGAAATATTTTTTCAATCATTGGGAAGTTTAAAAAAAGAATCATCGGGAAATATATTATTCCGTAACCAAAATATTACTACATTCTTTGAACCTATATCCGTTGAAAGAGTCATTCATAAAAACAGCGAGCACAAAGTATTGGTGGGCGACAGGGAAACTACCTCATCAGTGATGAACCAATTCTATCATCACGAAGAAGAAACCGGAGTAAAAAATAACCAATGGAAAATCATTTCGTTAATACTTTTAGCTATTGTTTTAATTCTTCTGTTTATATATTTTTATCAACATTCTTTTTCGTTCTCCTCCTTTGGAAACCAGGGAAAGATTTCTCCTCAATCGCCGCCTGAGACATATTCCGTTCAATAATTTATTTAATAATGATAGTGTACGATTCTTGTCCTAATTGCGGAAATGAAAATATTTCAACTATTCTAAAAGTAAAAGATTATACGGTTTCAGGAGAAGAATTTGAAATTTGGGAATGTAAAAATTGTAACCAAAGATTTACGCAAAATATTCCTGAAAAAGAAAATATTGGTAAATATTATCAATCTGAAAATTACATTTCTCACAGCGATACCACAAAAGGTCTTGTCAATAATCTATATCATAAAGTAAGAAAGTACACCCTTATTCAAAAAAGAAAATTAATTAAAAAATCTACCGGAAAGAATCAGGGAAATATATTGGATGTAGGTGCAGGTACCGGCGCTTTTTTAAATACCATGAAAATGGCGAACTGGAAAATCACGGGAACTGAGCCCGGGAAAAATGCCCGGGAAAAAGCAAGTGAATTATACGGCATCACTTTAGATCAATCCGAAAAAATGTATTCACTTCCTGAGCAAAGCTTTGATGCCATTACGTTGTGGCATGTGCTGGAGCATGTGCATGATTTACATAATTACGTTGAACAATTAAAAAATTTATTATCTCCTGATGGTAAATTATTTATCGCTGTTCCAAATTACACATCGTATGATGCAAAAATTTATAAAAAATATTGGGCTGCTTATGATGTACCCAGGCATTTGTATCATTTCTCGCCGAAGGCAATGAATAATTTATTGAACTCTCATGGATTGAATATTGAAAAAATAAAACCGATGTGGTTCGACAGTATTTACGTAAGTATGTTGAGTGAGCAATATAAAACCGGAAATTCTCATCCAATAAAAGCAATGGTCAATGGAAGTATTTCAAACTTGAAAACCTTTTTTGATAAAACAAAATGCAGTTCTGTGACCTATATTGCTTCAAAAAAATAATTACCAATATTTTTATCCATTCCAAAGGATAAATTAATGAATTCATACGGCAGCAGTAAAAGAATAAATAAGAAGGATTTCTGTTTGGGACGCTCCTGTTTTGATAACGGGTCGAAATAACTTTAATTAACTAAACTTCCCTTTCATCGAAAAAAATAATACTTTCAACGAAATTGCAGGGTAATATTTGCAATTGCGGTGCATCTTTGTATCAGAAAGCAGGAAACATCCTAAAATCCTAAGAAAACCAAATACCAAATATCAAGAGAAACTGAATCTGAAAATCCTAAGAAAACCAAAAAACCAATTATTCAACGAAAAACAGAATTCAGAAATTATCCAGGTATCTGAAGAAAAACAAAGAAATCCAGGTATCCGAAAAGAAAACCTCTATCCAAAAAATTCTCTATCCAAAAAACCAATTACGCACATTTAAAATGTGTCAGCTTTAATGAATCTCGAATCACAAACTGATTAAAACTTCAGCAAAATTCTTAAAAATGCTTCTCTTACCGGAAGCATTTTTCGTTTATTAAATACATTTTTACTAGAGGGCATCTCTAAAAACTTGTTTCTTTTGTTATACCGCACCTTTAATTCCTTTCCAAAAGAGAGGAAAAGGTAAGTTTTTAGAAGTGCCCTAAAGTCGCTTTTAATAAGCTTCTTAGATTTATCTAATTATTTCCAATAGAGAATAAGAATAGAAATCTTCAATAATTGTTCTTTTACTGCTATCTAACTATTATCTGCCAATTCTATATTTGTTATTCTTTTATCATTATGAGTTATCAGATTTGCAAACAGGAGGCCTTTTTCGGAAAATTATTTTAAACAAACGATTCACTGAATTTCCATTTATTTTCCTATCCCTATATAAATTTTTATTACGGGTATATTTTTTCAAGGTTCCCAATACATCTAAACGGCTAAATCTTACAATTCAACGAAACAAAAAATCTATTCACCGAAAAGAAGCGATAACATTTGCAAAAGCGTCGCATCTTTGTATCAGAAAGGGAGAAAATAAAAAATCAGATAACCAAAAAAAATCAACAATAGATCATTATCCAAAAAGAAAAACACAAATCTAAAAAGTGTTTGATTAACTGAATGATGAATCAAAATCAACTGCTTAACTTTTTACTGGGGTATTAAAAAAAAAAGAGTGTTCCTTTAAACGGAACATTTTTTTGTATTTAACAGATTTTACAGAACTTTAATAAATAGTTTATCGTACTTCATTTGTGATTTTCTGATTATAAAATGAAAAAAGCTGTAAAAAAGCATCCGTTAGCAATCAGGTGGTTTCACTGGATCAATTTTCCCATATTGACAGTAATGGTATGGAGTGGAATGTTGATCTATTGGGCTAATGACGTGTATAGGGTTGGATGGGGCGATAAAACAATTCTCAGATTTTTTCCTGACAGCTTTTATAAAGCATTAAACATTCCTTTTCGTCTTGCCGAGGGAATGAGTTTGCATTTTGTTTTTATGTGGGTATTTGCCATTAATGGTTTTATCTATGCATTGTATCTAATCTTCTCAGGTGAATGGAGGTATATTTTCCCGGGCAGAAAATCATTGAAAGAATCATTGATTGTAGTACTGCATGATCTGCATTTAACAAAAAGAGTTCCGAAACAAAAAAAATACAATGCCGCTCAGAGAATTACATATACTGTTGTAATCTTTATGGGATTGGGTTCTGTATTGACAGGGTTGTCTATTTATAAACCTATCCAGTTTCAAACTTTAACGTCTATGCTTGGTGGTTACGAATGGGCTCGGATAGAACACTTCACGCTTACAATCTTTTTTTCCTTATTTTTTTTGGTGCATATTATCCAGGTAATCCTGGCAGGATGGAATAATTTTCAAAGCATGATTACCGGCTTATTTTTAGTAAAAGATGATACAAAAATATTGTCTCCTGTTGCAATTCCTTTACTTGAAGGTAATGAGAATCAAATGATACCAGACAAACCTGAAGTAATTTTATCGGAGGAAAAATCAAACGAAGAAATTTTTCCTGAAAAAGATAATGATGATACCAATCAGCAAGAACTAAAAACTGAAACTAATGAATGACCAGGAGGAAATATTGATATCTTCAAAAAGATTCAGAATCAGAAGCATTATAGCTTTTATCCTTTTTGTTATAGCTATCGTAGCTTCCATTTTTATCTGGAAATGGATACATCGCCAACCCGAAATAGCACAGGCGCCCAAACCGTTGAGAAAAGTATTAAGCATAAATGAAAAAGTTTTTTCAAAAACATTAAGCAATAACCACCTGGCAAAAACCTATCCTGTTTCAGAAGCCGTAAAGCATGTAAGAGTTAATGGAGATCTCGGTTTAAAAAGCGCATTAGACAGTAATTGGAAATTGCACGTGGTAAGAAGCCCGGGCGATACGCTACTGATTACTCTTGCCGATATTAAAGCACTACCCAAAACAAACCTGGTCTTTGATTTTAAATGTATTGAAGGCTGGAGCCAGATCACACATTGGGCCGGAGTAAAGTTTAGCGACTTTGCGCGAAAGTATAACCTTAATTCGCAAACGCAAATGAATTATGTAGGATTATCTACTCCGGATAAAGAATATTATGTAGGCATTGATATGCCCAGTATGATGCATCCTCAGACTTTACTCTGTTATGAGATGAACGGGAAACCTCTTCCGCTAAACCAGGGTTATCCCCTGCGTCTTATCATACCTGTTAAGTATGGAATCAAAAGTATTAAACGCATCGGAACCATTTTTTTCAGCAATACTCCCCCACCCGATTATTGGTATGAGCGTGGTTATGATTATTATTCAGGATTGTAAAACTTACTTTTTTGAAGTTTTAGTTAAAAGAACTTCAGATTTTTTATCCAATTAGTGTAACTTCCTTTGCCTTTTGTTTCTCTTATAAAAGAAGTACATCCCTCCGGCGACAATTATGATAAGTAATAAGATGAAATAGATTGAAAGTGAATTTGAAAGCGTAAGGGATAAATTATCATGGTAGCCATCATTATTACTTCCTTTATTTCTTTTTGAAATCAATGTAACTCTTATGGCGCGGGTACCTCCGGGAAGTTTCATTTTCTTTACAATATGCACCCACGCATTGGTACTATCGTAATATTTAGTTTTAAAACTGTCTATTACTTCACCATTTTTATTTATAAATTTCAACATTTCGGCGCTTTCATCGGCTGGCCTTTGTGGATACGAACGAACATATCCGGAATAATCAGCAGAGATTAATCCATTATCAATAAAGAAAGCGTAATTGCTTACATCTACATCCTGTGCTAATTCTGCATTAGCAGCAACCCCCGGGAAGAAATAAGATTTTCCTTTCTGTGGTAACGGAGCTACACTCCTATGCGTCCATCTGCCTGAAAGTGATGTCCAGTTGCTATCTGCCGGGGATAATTCAGCGCCGGGATTTTTAATCATATTAGAATAGCTGCATCCCGTCATCACTGATACTAATAAAAAAAGAAAAATAATTTTTATCATCTAAAAAAGTTTATCAGTCAGGTGATTTATTTTCCTGCGTAATAATATTTACGTGAAGAGGCGTAACAGGTTTTTCTTCTGAAGGGGCCCCGGAGGTTTTTGTATCAATCTGCTTCGCTTGTTTCATTCGCAAATAACTAATGCCCCCTGCTACCAGAAACGCAAGTACAGAAACCCAGTAAGCAAATAAAAAATCTATTTCAATCTGTACCATGCCTCCACCCTGTTGCTCCACTTTTCTTTTTATAGCAGAGCGAAGCAATAATAAAGAAATAACTCCAATAACGCCTGCCGCAGTTCCCAAAAACGCTTCATTTTTTAATTTTTTATAAAACACCACCGCACCTCCTATTGCTGATAGAAATGCAAGTATGGCCCATATATTAGGCTCTACTTTTTGTTTTTTATCATCTGGCTGATTCATCCTGTTTTCATTCAAAGAGCCAAAAGGATTACTATCAAGCATCCCGGCGCCACCTTCCATTTTTATATGACTGCCGGTTACCAGGTTGATTCCGCTCAACGAGGCCACCTTCACACTATTGCATTTAAAATCACAAAAACTAAAAAAGAACAAAATAATTATCAAAGCAAAAGCAACCGGTATTACTCCACGGTTTTTTGCAAGTGTATCCAATGTGTTTTCGGCCGGTTTTACAGGAGTTGTGAGGCTATTTGTGGTATTAGTATTGGTGTCCATGTTCGTACATATTTAATGGTTAAAAAAATATGATGTAATTTAATTACAAAGAGAGCAGAAAGTCAACCTTCATTTAGTTTCTGGTGGTTTTTATTTATTAATCGTGGCAATAAGCATGAAATATGTAAATAAGATTCTTCTCAATTTGTAGGTACATCGCGAGTATTTTTATTGAAAATTTCATTCTGATTTACTTACAGTATCTTTGAAATCAACTTTGTGCAATGAGAAAAATATCCGTTTTATTTTGTTTTATTTTCATTTTTTGTGACGGTTTTTCACAAAAGAAAATAATTGATTCACTTCAGAATGAATTAAAATCACATTCACAAAAAGATACAATCAGAATAAATATTCTGTCAGACCTTGCTTTTTATTACGAAGGCTCCGATCCGGATAAGGGATTACAATCTGCTGACGAAGCCATTTCTCTGGCGATGCTTCTGAAAGATGAACCGCGCCTGGCAACTGCATATAATTATAAAGGATTGAATTATACCGCACAGAGTAATGATAGCGTGGCTTTACAATATTTCAATAAATGCCTTACTATCCGCAACCAACTCAATGATGAAAAAGGTATCGGAAGTGTGCTTCATAATATGGGAACAAGTTATTTCAATTTATCTGATTATTCCCTTTCTCTTGAATATCATCAAAAAGCATATAATATTTTTAAAAAGGTAGAAAGCAAAAAGGGAATGGCTGCATCACTCAATAGTACGGGAACTATTTTTCTTTATCTTTCTGATTATCCAAAAGCGCTTAATAATTACCTGGAGGCATTACACATTTTTGAACAATCCGGGGATGAACAGAATACCGGTGTAGCCTACACGAATATCGGCCTTGTGTATAATCACTTGTCCGATTATAAAAAATCCTTTGATTACCAAATGAAAGCCCTGAATATTTTTAAAAAATCCGGCGATCAATATCAAATTCAAAATACATTAGGAAATATCGGCAACATGTATGATGATTCAGGACATCCTGATAAAGCCTTATCTTATTATCAACAGGCTATGGCTATCAATGAAAAAATGGGAAATAATCGCGGAATAGCTTCCAACCTGATTAATATGGGAATTGTATATAATGGAATTTCGGATTACAATAACGCTTTAAAATATTTGCAAAAGTCATACACATTATACCAGCAATTGAAAGATAAATATGGTATGAGTATTGCATTGTCCTATATTTCAAATACATATTTTAAAGCGCCTGCTGCAGTGTTGAAGGAATACAATTTACCGGCCTCCCAACGTTTTGAAAAAGCCATAGCATTGCAACAGGAAGGATTGAAGTTAGCCCGCGAAACCGGAAACCTGAGCACTGAAAGTGATGGATGGGGCAACCTGAGCGATATATATACGTCCCAAAAAGATTTTGCCAAAGCGTTGGATGCTTATAAAAAACATACAGTGCTCCAGGATAGTATTTTCAGCAATGAAAAAAAATCGGAAATCACACGGATGATGATGCAGTATGATTTTAATAAAAAAGAAACTGCCTCTAAAGTAGAAACTGATAAAAACCAAGCACTTGCTTTAGCCGAAATAGAAAGACAAAGAATTGTAAAAAATGCAATCGCTATAGGTGCAGGTATCATAATTGTGGCTTCAATAATTACTTTTATTTTTTACAAAAGGAAACGCGATGCCGAAGAAAGGCGGAAAGAAGCAGAATTTAAAGTTCAGGTTTCAGATACGGAAATGAAAGCATTGCGTGCTCAAATGAACCCGCATTTTATTTTCAATTCGCTTAATTCTATCAGAGATTATATGGCCAACCATAATGTAAAAAAAGCTGATCACTATCTTAGCAAATTTGCAAAGATGGTGCGCATGGTGCTTGAAAATTCTGAACACAAACAAGTAAGCCTGGCAGAAGACCTTAAAGTTCTTGAGTTGTATATACAATTAGAAGCCCTTCGTTTGGAAGATAAATTTAGTTACGAGATAAAAGTGGATGAACAAATTGATCAGGAAATCACCATGGTTCCGCCCCTTATTTTACAACCTTTCGTGGAAAACAGTATCTGGCACGGGATCGCGAAGAAAGAAGGGAAAGGGAAAATTTTAATTGAAATAAAAAAGGAAGCAGAAATGATTAACTGCCTGGTAGAAGATGATGGAATCGGGAGAAAACGAATAGCGGCAGATGAAAAAAACAAACGATCGTTTGGAATGAAAATTACTAAATCAAGAATAGACCTTTTGAGTATTCCACGGCGAACAAAAGGCACAGTGAAACTTTCAGACCTGGCAAATGGAATGCGCGTTGAAGTAAAGTTTCCATTAGCATTAAATTACTGACATTAATGATCAAAGCCATAATTATAGATGATGAAGCCCACTGTATCAGATTGCTTAAAAGTTTGCTGGCAGAATATGGCAGAGACCGCATTGAATTATTGGGTTCGTTTCAAACAGTAGAGCAAGGAATAACCGCTATTTATAATTTGCACCCCGACCTTATTTTCTTAGATGTGCAGATGAATGGGCAAACGGGTTTTGATCTTTTGAAACAAATAAAAGAAATTAATTTTGAAGTAATCTTTACAACGGCTTACGAAAAATATGCTGTGCAGGCTTTTAAATTCAGCGCAATTGATTATTTACTAAAACCTATTGATTCCGATGACCTGATAAATGCCTTAGATAAAGTGTTTCAAAAAACATCAAAGAATGAAATATCCCTAAAATTAGAAGCGCTGTTTCACAATCTAAAAAATATTAATGGACCAAAAAAAATATCCGTCCCAACTCTTGATGGTCTTGTTTTCCTGGAAATAATGGATATTATCCGTATCCAGTCGCATAGCAACTATACTACTATTTATTTAAAAGATCATCAAAAGTTAACCGTTGCAAAAACGCTTAAAGAATATGAAAATTTACTATCAGATTATAATTTTTACAGAGTACATAATTCTCACCTGATTAATGTGGCTCACATAAAAAAATATAACAAGGGTAAAGGTGGAATTATTTTAATGTCGGATCAGTCGGAAATAGAAGTGTCATCCCGGAAAAAAGAAGAATTTTTAAAAAAATTATCAGGAATATAAAAAGAGGGATAGCCTGGCAGTTTAAATAAAACTACAAAGCTATCCGGTTTATAATAGCAAATAAGCAATTTATTTTCCACCTTTCTATGTATTATTTTCCCGCTCTATAAATGCCCAAAGTTGAATATAAATTTTAAAAGCACAATATCAGATTTCCATTAGTAACCCCAATTTTTCATAACCTTCAAATCTTCTTCAGCACATTCAATAGGAGTTTTTCCCTGATAAGACTCCTGCTCAATAATAAATTCTGTAGTACCACCTTTTCTTTTGGCAAAATCTATTATTTCTTTTACCGGTAAAACCCCTTTTCCCAAAACGGTACTTTCATACCCATCTCCCAAATCCCCTTTCCCTGAAGATTTTATTTCATCTTTTACGTGCATGCTTTCAAACCTCCCGGGATATTTTTTTATAATCTCCATCGGCCTTCCTCCTGCGCCATACATATTGCCAATATCCATTTGCTGAATCACCAGTTTTGGATCTGTTTTTTCCAGGATAATATCATAAATCTTTTTACCATTTAATGAATATTGAAATTCAAAATTATGATTATGGTAGCCAAATTTTAACCCTGATTTTTTACAAAGTTCTCCGCATTTATTAAAAATTTCCAGAAAGTTGACCAGGCCGTCATAATTTTTACGAAGGCTTTCATCAAGCCATGGGCTTATCACGTACTTCTGTCCAACAAATGCTGCATCTTCTATTGTTTGTTTCCATTTATCTGTGAAATCATTCTTCGTTGTATCATAATCGTCAGCACTCATTACAGTATGTCCACTCGGCATTTTTAAACCAAGTCCTTCCAGTAATTTTTTGAATTCAACCGGCGTATAACCATAAAATTTCCCGTCAATATAATTAGCATGCTCTACATTTTTATATCCCATGGCAGACAATTTTTGCAAAGTGCCTGCCGGATCATTTTTCATATCATCACGTACAGAATAAAGCTGAAGCCCTAATATATGGGCGTCTACAGCAAGATTCCCCATTCCTTTAAAAATATGTTCGGGTAAAATCATAGTTCCGGCTAATGATAGTGAACCATTTTTGAGGAATTTTCTTCTTGATAATTTCATAAAGTTTATTTTTTAGATTATTATTTAATAATGAGCTGAATGCTTTATCAGCTTTCAATTTTTTTCATATTAATGGGATCCCAATGTATAATTTTATTTTCAAAATAACTTTCGTTGCAGGCAAGTGCCGGCGCTGCTGCCCTGAAACCAAATACTGCATCTTCCACAACGGGAGTTCCGTTTCTTACACTGTTGAAAAAATTAATGTGGTGTTGTAAATGTGCATCATAACCTGGTGGCGCTTTATAAACTAAATCCGGCTTATTATGTCTCGCTTGTTGCTCAGGAGTATATTTTTCATTATACTGTTTTACCAGTAGCTTTTGCATCGCTTCAGGATAAGTAAACAATGCATCCCATCCGCCAATTCCAGGGGCCTCCGGCATTTTACTGTGATGCACTGTAAGGGCATCGGGGCTTATAGTTATCGTTCCTTCATCACCAACAAAGCGTGTTACTTCCGAGCCCCCGGTTCCGCTTACAAAATTTACCTGTAATGTCAATTGAAATGGAGAATGTTCAATAGTTTCCGGATATTGCATAATTCCTTCCATTACATCAGGCACATTACGTCCATCTTTCCAATAACACAATTGCCCCGATGCATATATTTTCTCAGGTCCTTTTGAATCTGTTATCAAATGAGTACCGGAAAGAAGATGAACAAACAAATCGCCGGCAACGCCTGTTCCAAATTCGCGATAATTTCTCCACCAAAAAAACTTTTTGGGATCATAAGGAATCTTTTTCATTCCTTCAATATACCGATCCCAGTCAACGGTTTTAGTGGAACCATCCGTAGGCATTGTATATTCCCAGGCGCCTAAAGCATCCTGGCGGTCATAAACAGCGTTTACCATATTCAGTTTTCCTATTTCGCCTGATTTATATAATTCATGCGCTTTCTGAAAAACAATATTGCTTACATACTGACTGCCCACCTGCATCACTTTTCCGCTTTCTTTTTGAACTTTAATAACATCAAGCCCTTCACTAATGTAATGCACCATTGGCTTTTCGCAATAAACATGTTTTCCTGCCCGCAATGCTGCTTTGGTAATACGTGCATGCCACTGATCGCAGGTAGAAATTATCACTGCGTCTATGTCTTTACGCTCCAGAATTTTCCGGTAATCATTCGTTACAAAAAGGTCTTTGCCATGTAATTCTTTTGTTCTCTCAAGCCTGCCGGTATAAAGATCGCAAGCGGCAACTAATTGTACGCCCGGAACTTTTAAAGCAGCTTCCACGTTATGATTGCCCATAATTCCCATGCCTATTGCAGCCACATTTATCTGGTCATTGGAAGAAAAGTTTTTTTGATATTGGAGAATGTATTCCTCTTTTTTCGCTTGAGTTGCAAAAGAAGCTAATGGAGCTGCGCTGATTGCCAGCGTAGTACCGGTAAGTTCCTTCAAAAATTTTCTCCTGGAAGATTGTTTTGTTTTTTGCATGATATTTATTTAAATGAAAATTTGGAAATCAAAAAAATGAGGCCTTCCCGGCTAATTTTATTTCATCAGCATAAAATCTAGTTCAAGTTACAATATTTTAAAAAATATAATCATTGTTTTTTATAAATTGCATCCCATTAGCGGAAGTAGCTCACCTGGTAGAGCGACAGCTTCCCAAGCTGTAGGTAGCGGGTTCGAGTCCCGTCTTCCGCTCTTGTACTTTATTTTCTTTTTTGCCTGAAAAAAATATATAGGATTATTTTCAAGATGTAGCCACAGTAAAGCAACAAATACGGTGAATTTCATTTTTATTTTATTATCAAAATTTCTGTTTACAGGAGAGAATTGGGCTAATTAAATTAAAGTTTTAGTTTTGATAATAATAAAAAAACTATGGACATAGAGTTGAATAAAAATGAGGATACCAATAAAATGGAATGGAGCAAAATAAAAAATTTGCTTGATGAGATAGAAAAAGGTGGAGGTAAAAAAGCAATTCAAAGACAAAAAGACCGGAACAAACTTACCGCGAGAGAGCGTATCAAATATCTTTTAGACAAAGAAAAACAATTTATAGAGATTGGCGCATTTGCCGGTTATGGCATGTATGAAGAATATGGAGGATGCCCCGCCGGAGGCACTGTTGCGGGTATTGGATATGTAGGTGGAAAACAATGTGTAATAATTGCAAATGATCAAACAGTTAAAGCCGGTGCGTGGTTTCCTATCACCGGGAAGAAGAATCTCCGGATGCAGGAAATTGCTATGGAAAATAATTTACCTGTAATTTATCTTGTGGATAGTGCAGGAGTTTTTCTTCCTATGCAGGATGAAATTTTTCCTGATAAAGAACACTTTGGCCGCATTTTCAGAAACAATGCGAAAATGAGCGCAATGGGGATCACGCAGATTGCCGCTGTGATGGGGCCATGTGTGGCTGGCGGGGCTTATCTTCCCATAATGAGCGATGAAACTATAATGGTTGAAGGTCACGGCTCTATCTATTTAGCAGGCCCTTACCTTGTAAAAGCGGCCATCGGAGAAAATACAGATAGCGAAACATTAGGAGGCGCGAAAACGCATACTGAAATCAGCGGGATAGCAG
>DASSHD010000609.1:0-5296 GCA_035693085.1 Hanamia sp.
GGGAAAACACCTGGCCATCAGTTCCATTATTTTTCAGGTACAGACAAAGAAAGATTGAATGATTTGCAGCGTATGATGGACAACAAAAACATTAATGCCATTTTATGTGCAAGAGGCGGATATGGAATGGGAAGGATCATTGACAAATTAGATTTCTCAAAATTTAAACATCATCCAAAATGGATCATTGGATTCAGCGATATCACGGTTTTGCATTGTCATTTATTTTCTAATTATAATATTGCTTCTTTGCACGCGCCTATGGCCGCGGCTTTTAATGACTGTGAGTTTAAAAATCAATATATCCAAAGCCTGCACGATGCCATGCTTGGGCAAAAAGCAGATTATAAAACGGAAGGAAATATCTTAGACCAGCAGGGAAAAGCAAAGGGCATTTTGATTGGAGGGAATTTATCTCTTTTGGTAAATGTGATCGGTACAACGTCTGATGTTAGGACAAAAAATAAAATTTTATTCATTGAAGAAATAGGCGAATATATTTACAGTGTGGACCGTATGATGTATCAATTAAAACGAAGTGGAAAGCTGGATAATTTAAAAGGATTAATTATCGGGAGATTTTCGGATATGAAAGATACCACCGTCCCTTTTGGAAAAACGGTTGAAGATGCCATAAAAGATATGGTAAAGGGTTATGATTATCCCGTGTGTTTTGGATTTCCGGTAAGCCATGATAAAGAAAATTATGCATTGAAGATTGGCGTGAAATACAAATTAATTGTTGACAAGGATTTGGTGGAATTGAGAGAGGTGTGAGATATGAGCTATCAGCAAACAAACAATTATCAAAGAATTCTATTCATCCATTTATCCAATTAACAAATTCATGTAGCTATTAAATGCAGCGTTTCAGAAACTTTTGTTGTCATTACCTATATCCTGAAACATTATTTTATGCATGAATTTTATATATGAAAATTAAGACACCATTGCTGCCAGCGTTGAGCATTTTTATTTTATTTTCTTTCAGCACAAAAGCCCAGTCGTCATTTTCCCTCTCCACGGGTATTTCATCAGATTTAAATAATGCCCATCATTCGTTTTATCATATTCCTTTTTCATTGCAATGGAAACCATCCCCAAGAAAAAGAGCGGCATTCTTTGTAGAGTTCGATTATGATTTTCCATTTACAACAAAAAGTACCGGACAGGCCTATACCTTAAACCCGTCCTTGCCAAAGGAAGTAAAGTTGCAGGAAACCATACGTCCTTATATTTTTAGTGCGAGTATCGGATTCAGGATTCATTTATATACCAATAAAAAAAACAATAGTTTTTATTTAAACCTGTTACCATTCGGCGTCAGTTTCCAAAATATTAAAGTAGCCTACAAAAATTTTGATAAAGAAAATTATGAAATATTAAATCCTGATTTCAACCTGAACAGGGGAGGATTTGGAGAATCAATGGCAGTTGTCTATAATTTTCATAAAAGAAAACAAGACATGAAATTGATGCTTCATTTACAGACGCCACCCTTCCGAAGAACAGGCGATTATCCATTATCTTACAAATTCATTGCTCCTCTGCAATTAACTTTCGGCTATAATCTTTTTTATAATAAAAGAAAATGAAAACTATATTATTCAAAATCATTGCGTGTATCCTGATTCTTTATCTATCTGGTTGTTACAAAAGAAATTTTTTCCCCGACCCTGACGATCCTGGATTGAGTCTTTTGACTTCTCACGGATTTAATATTGGAACTGTTTACATTAACGGGGTGCCGTATATTAATACGTATTCAAAACCTCTTTTTGGAGGTATCATCAATACTGTCCCAACTGTTACGAAAGCCTCTGCCAATAGTACTTATGACACACTTTCTATTTCATGGCCAATCGAAATTAATGATAGTATCAGCACACAATTTAGTTCTCCGTACCAAAGCATCGCCTTATTAATGCCTGTGCCAAAAACTTTCACACAAAATGATTTTTTAGCTATGAATGGTCAAAGGTTTTCTTCAAACACAAATACTGTTATATTGAAAACTCAGAATTATAATGATACATTATCGGGATTATCAAATATATATTTTGTAAAAGTATCTGTTGACACAATAGAATTTTCAACAAGACATTTAGCTTTTTCAGGCTTGTTCAACGGAAATATCGGCGACAGTATTCTCATCACAAAAGGACGTTTTGATTTTGAAATTGACGAGAGTAGTCTGAATTTTTGATTTTTGAAATCTATTCTTTTTCTTCAGGAGTTTCCTCAAGTTTGTCTGATTCTTTTTCTTTCCTGATTTTTATTTTTGGGTTATCTTCTGTACCTGTCACTGTAAAAGGAATTCCGATGATGCCCAAAGGAGGCAAACCTAACCTGCCGGAAAGATTAATTCCCCCATCAAAACTAATTTGTCCTTCGAAGCGTGGGCGAAAACCAAAAATTTTCATCTTAGTTCGGTCAAGAGTTATTATGTTATTGGCAATTCTTGTTTTGATATCTATTTTTTTTAGATTTGGATTGTTGATACTATCTTTCTTGGTGGCTTTGCCCATTGCCGAAAATAATTTTAACCCCTTCACTTTTACATCCTGCAAAGACAAAACGCCGCTACCTTTTAATGAAGAATACACCGGTTTCATTTCATCATTTAACTTTCCGCTCAATTGGTATTTCAGCGAAACAATTCCCTGTGCCTTAGATGCAGAAGTTGCCAGATCGTGAAAGATTTTTATTTCGTTATAGGCTCTTTTTATATCAAAATTTTCAGCATCAATATTATAATCAAAACTTGCCCTGGTGGGCGAAAGGGTTTTATAATTTGCCTGCATTTTTACAGGAGCGTCTATCAACTCAAACGAAGTGGTGTCAAGCGTTAGCGCTCCATTGTTGATACTTACACCTCCTGAAAAATTGTTAAGAGTGAGGCTTTCATAAGAAACTTCTTTTATAGCTGCTTTCAGTTTAATGTTGAGGTTGGAAGGAATAATTATCACTCCGGAACTGTTGCCTTCAGAAGCAGAAGTATCTCCGGCAAACGCCATAAACTCATCCACATACAAATGGTTTGACGAAAGATTAAATTGACCTGTGAGTGGCGCATCATCTTTCATTGCATAATTAATAATATTGGAAAGATAACCATTGAGGGAAATGTTTGTTTTACCATAAGTTGCATCAAATTTCTGAAACCACATTTTATCCTGGTTAAAACGAAAGTCCCCGGACTTTATAAAAAATGGTCTTGGAAAATAATCAGATGAAAGCGTGATATCTTTTATTTCTGCTGTGCCCGAATTGTAAAGCCTGTTATATCTTCCTGCAGTAGCATCACTCTGCAAACCGCGGAGAATTAAATTGGTTTTAATAAAGCCTTTTACATTGAAACCTTTTTGAGAAAAAACCTGGTAAAGTTTACCCACATCCAGTGTTCCCTTCGAGGCAATATCATATTTCAGGTTTTCAAAATTTTGAAGATCCGCTTTTAAAGTGAAAGGTTGCCCTTCAAAAAGAAAAGAAATAGGTTTCAAATCAAACTTCATATCCACCGGCGTTCCGGAATTATTTACAGCATCCATTATTACCTGAATATCCGTAACAGGATGCGGATAATAGGGTGTTTGCAAACTTCCGTTCTTTAGACTGACAGTGGCATTTGTAACAGGATATTGTTTTTGCTTTGGCAAATAATTTCCTTTTGATATTATATTCAGATTCAAATCGCCAGCCATTTCAAGACTGTCGAGCGGATAATATTTCCTGATATTTTCTAAATGAATTAAAGCCTGAATGTCAGCATCAACGGCTGAAAGATGATCCAATTTAAAATTTCCTTTTATAAAATCTGAAAGCATATTGGCATTCAGTTGTTCAATAGAAATATCAGTATGCATATAATTGCCATCCTTATTAGAAGCGTTCAATTGAAAATTTATATTTTGAATCGCCTGTGGTAAAGAGGCTAATTTAAAATAGCCATTGCTTAAAGATGATTGAAGCGTAAAATGTGGAATACTACTGATAATTTTCTCTTTTTCTCTCAACCCTTTTTTTACAATTGCTGTTGCATAACTTCCGTCAGCAGTGAAATGCAAACTGTATTTTCCTTTTACATCAAAAGGAGCAATTCCAAAAGCCTTGTCCCATTTTTGGAGATCCATTTCTGCATTAATTTTTGCATGAACGGTAGGCAGGTTGAGGTTATGCAGTTTGATTACGGAACTAAAATAATCTTTATCAATATTAAAAAAAACCGAATCAATATTCACGTAGAGGCTGTCAGTATTCAGCGAAGGAAGTTTGGCATCCAGATTCAGAAATAAATTTTTTACCGGCGAAGGAATATTTTGATTACTGATATAACCATTTCTAATTTGCAGGTTAAAACCCAGGCTGGGCATGATATTTTCATGAGCGATATATTTCCCTTTCAGGTAAGCAACTATATCAGTTTTGCCGGTTGTTTTGGTTTTTGCGAGCCATCCAGCGTATTCCGGTGGCAATGCAGACAGCACCTCCTGCAAATCACCCTTGTGCGAAAGTAGCTGCAGATTCATATTATATCCATTCGACAGGAATTCAAAATCGCCTGTAAATTTTACCGGGAGCGTATTGATCAGTAAATTATTTTTTTTGAAATCCAGTGCCAGGGAATTTGTATTCAGCCTGGTAATAAGATGACCTTTTAGTTTTTTGGATTGGACATATTGTGTACCGTCATAATTCAGATCAAAAGAATCAATTTTTATTCTTGAAGCAAGATCAAAGACCGCATCGCTCAGATCGCCCTCGCCGGTGTAATTCAAATTTTTTGCTCTTATCATCATTGGTACCGACAAATCATTATAGACCAAATTACTGTTGGTGATTTGTATTTTTTTTATTTTTAAAGAGGTAGATGAAGTATCTGCAGAGGTGTTTTTTTGTTTGTTGCCGGATTGATACACATTATAATTGGCAAGCCCTTCTTTATTCACTTTTACAAAAATATCGGCATCATCAAGAAATATTTTATCAATACTGATTTTTTTTGAGAATACCGTGCTAAGGTCAATGCCAAAAGCAATTTCATCAGCTTTTAGTAAAGTGTCTTTTGGGTAAGGTGAAGAGCCCATAAGCGTTACATCATGCAACGTAAGTGTTAAAGACGGAAAATGATTGAAGAACGAAAGACGCGCTTTGGAAAAATTAAGTTCAGTGGTAATGGCGCTATTAGCCCACTGTTTTATCTTTCCTGAAACAAAACCAGGAAACAAAACAGGAAGCAGGAACATTAGAAGCAGAAGGGAGCCTACAGTAATACCGGATATTTTCAAGGTCTTAA
>DASSHD010000610.1:0-2149 GCA_035693085.1 Hanamia sp.
AAAATGCAATGTTTGTAAAGGAGAGAGTTCTTGAACTTTTAAATACCGCACTTGAAAATTATTCTGCACGTGCATATAAGAGAAATTATTTCAAAGTTGAAAAATAAATGACTGACAGATAAACATGCACTACACACAACAAGCGCATCCATTGTACCTAAGAGAGCCTAAGTCGAGGAAGAATAATATCGTAGTTTATTAATTTTCTTTTGAAAGAGAAAGATTGAATGGTTTTTTCAACCTTTCCCCTTCGCAAGATTTTTTTCCTTATCCCAAATTTAATCATTTTTTTAAATCAACATACTTCAGCATCCATTGAGTAGTCAGTTATTTTTTTGCTTAGCGCCAGATTATCCGGAGGTGGCAAAAATCGCTACAGTTCTTCTTTTGTTTTTTTGTTGAGTTTTCCGCTTAGTAAATCCTGGTATTTTACCTGGAAAAAGTGGCGTAAATACAGGCTGCTACAGACTTGGCAGAAGAAAATACTTCGCTTTTTGATTATTATACGATAACAACTTTTGTTTAGTAGTCATTGCCTGCGGTTTTTTTTTGACGGTATGTTGGTTAATAATATTGTTTCTAAATCTTTTTTAAAATGAACCCCGCTACAGCCTTGGCGAGGTATATTTATACAACGAATGTTTAGTAGTCAGGGCTCATAATTATTTTACAATTCCAAATTCGTAAGGTTGTTGATTGATTAAAACGAAGCGGATTCTGTTGAGTAATTTTCTTGCGATTTTTATAATCACAATTTTAGAGTCCTTACGTTTGATTTGTTCCTGGAAGTAAAGCGCCATAGCCGGATCAGTTCTCCTGGCTGTCCATGCACTTTCTACGAGGTCACTTCTTAACTGCCGGTGTTTTCTAACGGTAAGGCTTAGCTTATTTTCTGATTGGCCGCTGCTGTGCTCCATAGGTAATAATCCTACAAAACTGTTCAGGCGGTAAAACGTTTCAAATCGTTTGACATCCCCAATTTCCACCAGAATACTCGCTGCTGTTAAAGGCCCGATACCGGGAATGGTTCTAAGCAAATAATAGTTTGTTTTATAGCGCTGTTCCCGCATCATTTTTCTAATGGCATTGCTGATGCTTAAAAGTTCTTTTCTCAAAAACTCCATTTGAGCAATCATATAATCCAGGGCTCTTCTGCGGCTTTGCTGTTTGCAATCCACTTCTTTGAGCCAGTTAATAAAATTATGGCTCCAGCTGGCATTGTCATATTGTGCCGGAATATCGATGCCACTGAATGCAAGCACCCCTTTGATACGGTTTTTGCAACGGCAAAGGTCTTTCCATATCCTTTTGCGATGCCGGAAGAAAACCCGGTCAGCTTCCTGCTGTTCATCCGGAATATGAATGCTACTGAGAACTCCTGATTGAAGTCGTATGGAAAGATTACGGGCATCCCGCGGGTCATTCTTTTGCAAAGTATCTTTTTGTGATTTAGGAATGTCCGCCGGGTTTACCACAAGGCATTCTATACCAAGTGCAGTTAACTGACGCTGGATCCAAAAGCCAAACTTGCCCGCTTCGTACACTGATTTATAATGCGCGCCGGGATAGTGCTGTTTTAAATAATTGGCCATAACGTGCGGATTAGGTTTTTGATGCACATTTTTTACAAACATGTCGTTTAAATGAATACCCAGATTCCAACTGGATTTATGAACATCCATGCCGACAAAAATTGTTTGTCCTTCGAAATTTGTTTTAATTTTATTCATGACTGTTGAGGTTTTTATAATGTTCCGAAGCTTCGGAATTAAAAGTTACTGTAGCGATTTCATATTGACTACTTTTTTAACTACCTCAACAGTTTTTTTATAGGTTACATGGAGACTTGGCAATAGCTGGGCGTGACGTGCATTTCATCAGCTTTTGTTCGTTATTGAGCAGTAGTTCCGGCTGAAAATACTCTATTGAACAACAGAATAAAAATCTCAACTTTTTGTTCGTTTACTGGCAGACGTTCGGGCAGAAAGTTATAAATTGCCCAGCCATCGCCAATGCGTGGCCGTTATGCGCAATTTTTACACAGCCTAAAATACTATATGGGCGTTACAATTCACTTTGAGGGAAAACTTCCTTCATCAAACAATTATGAAAAAGTAATTAGCATCTCTAAAAAGTTTGCAGAGGTTAA
>DASSHD010000611.1:0-3661 GCA_035693085.1 Hanamia sp.
CATGTTAGCGGCTACTTCTCTTGATATATTTATAGTACCGGTTTTATATGTGTTTATAACCAGGTTTGCTTATGGAAAGAAAAAATTAGATGAATTAAAAGCAAACTACAAACCGGAAGAACATGAGAATTTTGAAGAAGAATCGTAAAAATAATTTCCTCCTTTTATATCCAAATAGTTACAGAATAATAAGAGGTTAAGCATCCAATTTATAAAAACGCTGAAGCATTGATTTGGAAATGTTTCAGCGTTTTTTTACTAAGCTTTTTGTCTCCCGGAGTCGAAAGATTTCAGGAATCTTTATTATTTGTTTGCTTGCCGACCGCAGGTTGGTTTACTGAAATTCTTTTCTATACTAATCTCAATTATAAATCAGAACAAAATATCTGGTATTCCTTTCTTCATCTAAACTTTTAAAGTTGGAAAAAAAAATTCTTTTTGTTATCAGTAAACAGATAAATAACTAGGATTCTTATTTTATTATCAACAACCAATCCTTTCATCTTTCAATAAGAGTCTTTTTATCTAATTTAATAATTCAAAAATAGAATAATATACAAAGGCTGGATAATTGCTACAATGGTACTTTTTAAAACCTTAGAAGAAAAAAGTTTCAATAATAGTTCAACCTTATTACCTTATTTTCAATTCTTGTATATGTAGTAAATAATAATAAGGTTTTGCACGATAGGAATAGGATTTTCTACTAAGGTTTACACGAAATGGCGTTCAAAGAAGTGAACGAATACAATGCAGTCAATGTATATTATTCTATTCAAAAAAATGAATCAGCTTTTCAAACTTTTGCAGAAAAACTGAAAAATTATTCTTGCCAAAAAAGAACAATGAAAATAAATTAACTTTGAAAGACCTTTTTATAAACTTCACAAAATAATTTTAATGGATACCCGCAGAGAATTTTTAAAGAAAGCCATTTTGTTGTCAGGCGCAACCGGTATTACCTCTGTAATGCCACCATCTATTCAACGGGCGCTCGCCATCAATCCTCCTGCAGGCAGCACTTTTATGGATGCGGAACATGTAGTGATATTAATGCAGGAAAACCGTTCGTTTGATCATTGCTTTGGTACATTGCGTGGCGTTCGCGGCTTTAATGATCCACGGGCCATTCATCTTCCCAATGAAAATTTAGTGTGGTTGCAAAGAAACAAAGATGGAGATACCTATCCGCCTTATCATTTTAATATCGAAGAAACAAAAATTACCTGGATGGGCGACTTACCTCATTCCCGTGCCAGCCAGGTAGATGCTTTCAATGATGGCAGGTATGATAAATGGCTTGATTCAAAAAGATCAGGAAATAAAAAATACGCCAATATGCCATTGACCCTGGGGCATTATAACCGGCATGATCTTCCTTTCAATTATGCAATGGCAGATGCTTTTACAATTTGCGATCAGCATTTTTCTTCCGCCATGACCAGCACATGGCCCAACCGGTTGTATTTGTGGGGCGGCACTATCAAACAAGAAAAAAGTATCAATTCAAAAGCCTTCATCAGAAATGAAATACCCTGGGGCGAAGCTACCTGGAAAACGTTTCCCGAAAGGCTTGAAGAAAATGATATTTCATGGAAAGTATATCAGAATGAATTAAGCAACGGTGGTGGCTTTGTAGGCCAGGAAAGAGCATGGCTTGATAATTTCGGTTGCAATCCGATGGAACAGCAGGCACAGTTTAATTCAAGATTTTCAACCAGGTATGTAAACACATTACGATCTCTTTCCGCAAGACTACCGGAAGAAATCAGCAAACTGGAAACTCAATTTGCTTCGATGACTTCTGCAGATAAAGATTTTGAAAAAATGCAAAAAGAAATCGCGAAGAAAAAAGAAGTACTTGCCGACACCAATGAACAACTTCAAAAATGGAGCCCTGAAAATTTTGAAAAATTATCTCAATATCAAAAAAATCTTTTTGAAAAAGCATTTACCACTAATGTTGGCGATCCCGATTATCTTTCTTTGAGTCCGTTGAATTATGAAGAGAATGGCGTAGCGCGTGAACTTCCAATACCTAAAGGTGATGTTTTATATCAATTCCGCAAAGATGTTGATTCAGGAAATTTGCCCACAGTTTCATGGATTGTTCCTTCGCAAAATTTATCAGATCATCCGAGCGCTCCGTGGTACGGTACGTTATATACTTCGGAAATTTTAGACATTCTTACTAAAAATCCTGAGGTATGGAAGAAAACTATTTTTATTCTTACCTATGATGAAAATGACGGCTATTTCGATCATGTGCCTCCCTTTGTTGCGCCCGATCCACTCGATCCGAAAACAGGCAAATGTTCTGAGGGAGTAAATGTTACCGGAGTAGAATTCGTAAAACTTGAAAATGAACTGGCAGAAGGAATTAATAAGAAAGCAGCTCGCGGAGGCCCGATAGGACTTGGTTTCAGGGTTCCTATGATCATCGCTTCTCCATGGAGCCGTGGAGGAAAGGTATGTTCACAGGTTTTTGATCATACCTCTTCATTACAATTTCTGGAAGAATTTTTAAATAAAAAATTTAATAAAGAAATTAAACAAACTAATATCAGCGAGTGGCGGCGTACTATATGTGGAAATCTTACGGCTGCATTCAGTTTATATAATGGAGAAAAAAAAGAGAGGCTGCCTTTTCTTTCCAAAGACCCTTTTATAGAAAAGATATACAATGCTAAATTTGAAAAAGAACCCTCTTCTTATAAAAAATTATCTCCGGATGAAATTGCACAGATCAACAGGGATGCTTATTCGTCTGAATTGATGCCGGGACAGGAGCCGGGAATAAGGGTTGCATGCCCGCTGCCTTATCAATTGTATGCCGATGGGAAATTAAGTGATGATAAAAAATCAATTGCAATCAGCATGAAAGCAGGTAATGAAATTTTTGGCACAGCATCTGCCGGTTCTCCTTTTAATGTATATGCATCCGGAAACTACATTGCTAATAATAGTGGCAGCACAAACAGCAAATTTGCCGAACCACGACGTGTGTGGAACTTTGCGGTAAAAGCGGGAGATACATTAACCAATGAATGGCCATTGGATGCATTTGAAAATGAAAATTATCATTTAAGAATTTACGGGCCCAACGGTTTCTTCAGGGATGTAGCCGGGAATAAAAATGATCCTGAATTACAGATTGATTGCGATTATCAGCGAAGTAGGTTGGTGAAATCAAATCTCACAGGGAATGTCGAATTGAAAATTCACAATAACAATAAAAGTAAATCTCTCACCATAAAAATTGAAGATAATTCATATAAAAATAAACCCATAGTAAAGGTGATACCTTCGTCAGGAAATGAAACTATTTTAATTGACCTGAAAAAAAATTTTGGCTGGTATGATTTTACCGTGCTTGTAAAAGGCTATGACACTTTTATTAAACGTTATGCAGGAAGAGTGGAAACCGGAAAAGAATCTTACAGTGATCCGTTGATGGGAAAAGTGAAAGTATAATTGAATCCGTTTTTTATTTAAAAATACGGAACTCAATACCAGTAAAGCTTCAGCATAGAATTAAAGGATCCATCCCGGGTACTTGTAAAAATTAAAAGCCTTGTCAGTATTAACTTTCAAGTCTTTTTTAATTTTTTTGGGACATTATTGGGGGCAGTTTTAACTTCATGATTATCAAATGGAAAGT
>DASSHD010000612.1:0-4067 GCA_035693085.1 Hanamia sp.
AAAACCGCTCCTATCATATTACCTGGAATCATAGCGCTGATACCAAATCGCGGCCGGGCGTAACTTTTTCAGCAAATGTAAACGCCGGTAGCAGCAGTTATAATTCGCAGGTGCCGAACGATCCTACCTTGAATTTTCAAAATCAGTTAACATCTTCAATTGCTTATTCCAAAACATGGCAGGATAAACCGTTTAACTTAACACTTACTGCAAATCACGATCAAAATACTCTTCGAAAATTGATCAATGTAAGTTTGCCCACTTTAGGGTTTACAATGACTACTATTTATCCATTCAGGAGAAAAGATGCTGTTGGGAATCTGAAGTGGTACGAAAATCTTGGAATAGGATATCAATTGAATGCGCAAAACAGGTTTTCTTTCTATGATACCGTAAAGAATAAAAGTATCGCACAACAAATAGGAGATACGCTGCAATGGGGTGTGCATAACTCAATTCCTATCAGTTTGTCACTCCCGCAAATGGGAATTTTTCAGATATCGCCATCAGTAAGTTACGATGAAACCTGGTATCAAAATAAAGTTACACAGTCATGGGATCCTATAAGAGATACCCTGAATGCCGCTAAAATTCAAAAAGGATTTTATACGGCCAGGCAAATGGCTTTTGGACTTAGCGTTACCACAAAGGTCTATGGAATGTTGACTTCTAAAAAGAAAAATGCAAAAATAATTGCCATTCGCCATGTGCTTACACCTACATTTGCCATTAGTTACCAGCCTAATTTTAACCGGAATAATTATTATACAGTACAAACTGATTCTTTTGGCACCAAAAGTTCACGCTCTTACTTTGGAGGTGGTTATAATCTGTACTCAGCTTATACAAATGGAAGATTTGGTGGTTTCAACTTCGGCTTGAACAATAATCTTTCGATGAAAGTGCGAAATAAGAAAGATACAGGTGCAAATGCAATAAAGAAAGTATCACTTCTGGATGTGTTAAGCATTAGTGGAAGTTATAATTTTTTCCCGGTAGATTTCCATCATTTTTCCAATTTTTCTGCAAATGCTTCAACCAACTTATTTAATAAAGTAAATATTACCGCTAATGCCGGCTTCGATCCTTACCAGGTAAATGAATATGGGATAGACACTAATATACTTGTCTGGAGAGATCACATCATTTCGCTTGGGCGTATGACAGGTGCGAATATATCTTTGTCGAGTTCTTTTAAAGGAGGTAATAAAAAAACGGGTGAAAAATCCGGAGTAAAGCCTGGTGAGCCACCGCCTATAGAACCGGGGTACGACCAGGATCAATACAACAGTGATCTGGCCTACATTAGAAATAATCCGGGAGAGTTTGCTGATTTTAATATTCCCTGGTCTATAAGTCTTAGTTATTCGTTTAATATGACCAAGCAGTTTATATATGGGAAAGGATTTAAAAATAATTTCAACCAAAACCTGAATTTCAACGGGACATTGAATCTGACTCCTAAGTGGCAAATGGCGGTTAACGGGTATTACAATGTATCACTCGGACAACTAAATCCATTATCCATGTCCATCTCGAGGGATTTACATTGCTGGCAAATGTCTATCAGTATAGCACCACTCGGACTTTATCGCTATTTCAGCATTAATATCAGTCCAAAGTCGCCCTTACTTAGAGATTTGAAGATCAATAGAACCAGATCCTTTTATAATGGTTTATAGATTTGAAGATGTTTATTTCTCTTTTAATGCGTTTTTGATATATTTTATCCAGGCATTTATAAAATATGCATTATTCTCATTATTGAGTTTCGCGTCACTCAGATGCATGGTTATTCTTACGTTTTCACAGGTAGATGTTAGTACATAATCAAGGCGATCTCCGGAAGAAAGCCCTATTACGACTCCGGAAAACCTGATACATCCTATCTGGTATTGTTTTGCTTTACCGGTAATTTTATCAGAAGACAATCTTTTTAAAATTTCTTCGAGTGCTTCAATAAATCTTCCTATTTCTTGCTTCCCGACAGGAAAAAATCCATTGAATTTTTCAGAAACAGATATTGTGTTGCTATAGAATGCCGGCTGAGACATTGTTTTATCAAGTAAAATATATTTTTGAGCGTTGCTCTGGTATGCAGCGAGACCAAAAAGTACAATAAAAATGTATTTCATAAAAAATCATTCATGTTATTTGTATTCTCCATAAATTTCTCTGAGAGCATTTGAAATTTCACCCAGTGTGCAGTAATTTTCAACTGCTTCAATTACTACAGGCATTAAATTCTTATTATTCGTTGCATGATCCTTTATTTTTTTTAAGCAATTTTCTACTTTTTTGTTGTGTCTCTTTTCTTTCAGCGCATTGATCTTTTTGGTCTGCACTGTTCTGATATTGTCATCTATCTTAAAAGTGGGCGGTGGTGTTTCATTATCAGAAATAAATGAATTAACTCCTACTATTATTTTATCTTTTGTCTCAATATTACGCTGGTAATTATAAGCGCTTTGTGCTATTTCATTTTGTATAAATCCTTCTTCTATGGCCTTTACACTTCCTCCCATTGCATCAATTTTTTCAATTAATTCCCAGGCTTTTTCTTCTACTTCGCCTGTAAGCTTTTCTATAAAATAACTTCCCGCCAGAGGGTCAACTGTATCCGCAACTCCACTTTCGTAGGCCACTATTTGTTGTGTTCTCAAGGCAATTCCGGCAGCTTCTTCTGTTGGTAAATTCAACGCTTCATCATAACCATTGGTGTGCAAACTTTGAGTGCCTCCAAGCACTGCGGCCAGAGTTTGTAAAGTAACCCTGCTGATATTATTAAGAGGCTGCTGCGCGGTGAGTGTACTTCCACCGGTCTGGGAATGAAAACGCAACATCATTGCTTTCTCGTCTGTTGCACCAAGTTCTTTCATTATCTTTGCCCACATCCTGCGTGCAGCGCGAAATTTGGCAATTTCCTGAAAAAGATTATTGTGCGAATTAAAAAAGAAAGAAAGCCTTTTTCCAAAAATATTGATATCAAGACCTTTTTCCAATGCTGCTTTTACATAAGCTTTTCCATTACTTAATGTAAAAGCTATTTCCTGCACTGCTGTACTGCCCGCTTCGCGGATATGATATCCTGAGATAGAGATTGTATTCCATTTAGGAAGTTCTTTGCTGCACCATTCGAAGATGTCTGTAATGATGCGCATGGAAGGTTTGGGAGGATATATATAAGTTCCGCGTGCAGCATATTCTTTTAAAATATCATTTTGAACAGTACCCTGCAACTGAGATAGATCTGCACCTTGTTTTTTTGCGATGGCTACATAAAATGCAAGTAAAATAAAAGCGGTGGAATTGATCGTCATCGAAGTGGAGACATCTTTCAGTTGTATTCCTTTGAATAAAGCTTCCATGTCCTCTATCGAATCAATGGCCACACCGGCTTTTCCTACTTCTCCCTCAGCCAAAGGATGATCACTGTCGTAACCGATTTGAGTTGGAAGATCAAAAGCAACACTTAAACCACTTACGCCTTGCGAAATAAGATAATGATATCTTTGATTACTTTCTTCGGCTGTACTAAAACCTGAATATTGGCGCATTGTCCACAATTTTCCACGATACATATCCGGCTGCACCCCACGGGTAAAAGGAAATTCACCAGGCAGTTCCTCAGAAAAACCCTTAGGAATATTATCGGAAGTATAAACTTTCTTTATTTCTATTCCTGAATCAGTTACTACTTTTTTCATTGCAAATACATATTAATAGTTAGATATTTGGCAATAAATCTAATAATACTAAACCATATAAACATAAAAGTTCTGGTACTATTAAAACGTGAACTAACTACTAAAACTGTTGATAATCCAAAACCCTGCCATTACATTAATTGCTTAGCTTCATAATTAATAGCTTCATGCACTACATTATGCAGGGCTGCACCGGAATTATTGATTAAATAATCTATAATGTGTTTATTGAGGTCCATGGCTGTAGCATGGGCAGGAAGTGCAGAAGCTAGTTGATTTACCACATAAATATTTTGCTCTTTAAGGTTATTGACAGCGCGCCATACTTCGGGCGAAACATATATCTGCTGACTCAGATTA
>DASSHD010000613.1:0-2021 GCA_035693085.1 Hanamia sp.
GATTTACTCACCCACGATTCTCAAAAATTGTATGATGAAGTGATGCCTAAAACTACCGGAGTAGTAAAATAAATTTCCCGATTATTTCCTGCCCGAAACCCGCCCGCCTGCCCGACTGAGCCATTCAGGCGGGGATGACCCGGTCGGACGGGGACACGGTCTGGCGGGGTTGATTTACTGAGAACTTTCCTTTCTGATTCCTTATTTTTTATTTCTTAATTCCCGCTCTCTAAATTATTTGATAGCTTTGGCAAGTGAGTTATCCCGACCTTAGTATTACATTTCTTGGCACAGGCACCAGCGGAGGCGTACCCATGATTGCCTGTGGCTGCTACGTTTGCACTTCCACAAATGAAAAAGATAAAAGATTGCGAAGCAGCATTTTAGTTCAAAGCGAAAAAACAACTTTAGTGGTTGATACCACACCCGACTTTCGCACCCAGATGTTGCGTGAAAATGTAAAAAAATTAGATGCGGTCGTTTTTACGCATCCTCACAAAGATCATATCGCGGGGCTTGATGACATAAAAGCGTATAATTTTTTTCAGCACAAACCTATGGAGGTGTATGCAAATGAGCTTACACAGGAAGCGCTGCGCAGGGAATATTATTACATTTTTACAAAAGAAAAATATCCCGGCATCCCGAATGTAAATTTAAACACTATCACCGATAGGCCTTTCACAGTCGGGGATATTCCTGTAATCCCAATTCTTGTGCATCATTTGAATATGCCGGTATTGGGTTTTCGATTCGGAGATTTTACTTACATCACTGATGCCAACAGGATAGATGATTCTGAAAAAGAAAAAATAAAAGGAAGCAAAATTCTTGTAGTAAATGCGCTGCGCAAAAAAGAACACATCTCTCATTTCAATTTGCAGGAGGCAATCAGTTTGGTGGAAGAATTAAAAATACCTAAAGCTTATTTTACTCACATCAGCCACCAGCTTGGATTGAATGATGAGATCAATAAAGAACTGCCTGCAAATATTGAATTGGCGTGGGATGGATTGGTAATCAATGTGCCAGGAAGGTAATCGTCCTGTTTTCAATTTTTTTTATAAAAACCCTTCTTTTTTTAAATCTTAATAGTAACTTACTTCCAAACTAATTGGTATGTGGCAGCAGTTTTTAAAAGATTATTTCAGCTTTACAAAGAAGGAAAGAAAAGGAATTATTTTTACCGTTTGCATCATCCTGGTAATAATAATCCTGCCCCAGTTCTTCCCTTATTTTATTAAAGAGGAAAAAATGGATACTATTCAATTTGAAAAAGAAATTGCTCAATTGAAAATTGATTCCTCATCTAAAAAAAATTATACAAAAAATTATGATGAAGAGTATTACAATGATTATACACCTTCTGCTAAAAAAAATTATTACTCAAAAAATGCTGATCTTTTTTTCTTCGATCCCAATACGGCAACAATAAATGATTGGATGAGACTGGGAATAAGAGAAAAGACTGCAAACACGATTCAAAAATATATCTCTAAGGGTGGTAAATTTTATAAACCTGAGGATATCAAAAAGATATGGGGATTAAGTAAAACAGATGCGGAAAGATTGATTCCTTATGTATCTATAAAAAATGAAAAGAAAGAATATACTCATTATGAGCAAAAAGAATATCCTGATAAAAAGAATTATTCAAATAAGAAGGAGATTCAGAAAATTGATATCAACCTGGCAGATACTGCGCAATACATTTCTCTTCCCGGCATTGGAAGCAAGCTTTCAAAAAGGATCATTGCTTTTAGGGAAAAACTTGGCGGATTTTATTCTATAGACCAGGTGGGAGAAACCTATTTTCTTCCCGATTCTACTTTTCAAAAAATAAAACCATACTTAGTCCTGAACAGTAAAACAATAAAAAAGATAAATATTAATTCAGCTGCCATTGATGAAATGAAATCTCATCCTTATATTAAATACAATATAGCCAATGCTATTTTTCAATACCGGCAACAACATGGAAACTTTAATTCTGTGGAAGAGATAAAAAAAATTATGACGGT
>DASSHD010000614.1:0-5558 GCA_035693085.1 Hanamia sp.
CAGTAAAACAACAAATTCCACAGATTTTTAATCAACTGAAACAGGGAAAGGAAGTTAATGATATTCCTGATATGCTGGCACCTCTTTTCAGAAAATCAATACAGCCTTATATGATCTCCTGGTTGAAATATTCTCCTCAGAATGAAATTAAAAAATTAAAATGCCCTATTCTTATTTTGCAGGGTGGTTGCGATATCCAGGTAAAAATCGAAGATGCAGACAATCTACATAATGCCAATAAAAAAAGCACATTGGATATCATTCCTTTTATGTCGCACACTTTGAAAAATGCCGGTAAAGATTGTGTGTATGAAAATAAAACCTACACCAACGGCTACATGCCGGTAGATACTACATTAGTGGACGATATTGTGAAGTTTATTCAAAAATAAAAATAGAAATCTGCGGAATTTGTTGTTTTGCTGAACAATATAATTCCCTTTATTTTTCCTGATATTTATCTAATGCTGTAAATAAATTCCGGCTTCTATATGGCTTGTTTTAGTTAACAAAATAAAAAAGTAAATTTGTGAAAACAATGAATGCAATGGAAAGCGTATTAGACAAGAAGATGTTCAATTACTTTAAACAGTTGAATGACGCGGAAAAGAAATCTGTAGTGCAGATGCTGAAAACCTTTTTAAACGGACGGCAGGAAAATACCGGCCGTATCAGCATTGAGCAATATAATAAAGAAATAGATGAAGCAATGGAAGAAGTGAAAAGAGGCGAAACATATAGCCATGACGAAGTTGTAAAAATGGCAAAAGATTGGTAATGTCAAAAAGAATAATAACATGGACCAAAAGAGCAACACGCCAATTAAATGCAGCAATTGAATTCATTCGCCTGGACTCAGATCAGAATGCCGATAACGTAAAAGAGAAGATATTGAACAAGGTGAATGAATTAGCCGAAGGTAACGTGGTGCATAGAAAAGACCCTTATAAAAAGAATAATGACGGCAATTATTTATACTTTGAATTATTGAAATACCGCATTACTTATTATTCTCAGCCGAATGAAGTATTTATAGTTCGTATCAGGCACACAAGTATGGAACCGAAAAAATATTGAAAATAAAAACTTGTCTTATTTGCCTGTCTGCCGCCTAAGCAGGTTTGTTTACTTTCTCTGATAATTTCGGCGCTTGTCCGCTATGTTTTGCCAAAGTAAAAAATAAGGCAACGAAACTGAACACTTATAAATTGATAGTTTGCTCTCCCTGATGCAATAACATCGTTTTCCCCATCCAGATAAATTTTCCATCACAATTTTCTGGTAATGTGATCACAGCATTTATTCCCGTTTCACCTTTTCGTTGCAATTCTACTTTTATTTCCTGGCCCGCGATAGAATATGGCATAGACGCTTTTACATGCTGCAATGCTCCCAAATGAGGTTCTATTTTTACTGACTTAAATCCGGGCTGCAAAGGAGTAATGCCACAAATCGTGGCAAGAAAATCATAGTTCGGGCTGGCAGACCAGCCATGGCAATCGGATCGGGTGGGTTCGGGGTTTTCCGCAAAAGTGGTTAACCCAATTTTCAACATGTCTCTCCACGGCGTTAACTGGGAATAATATAGATCGCCAAGTCCGGCTTTTATCATAGCGCGTGTAAGATAAAACCGGAAATAAAAAGTAGCCTGGCTTAAAGAAGTATCGTGCAACACATTTTCCATCACTTGTTTCTGATCATTTTCAGGAACAGCGTCAGTCAGCACTGCCCAAATGGAAGCGTGCTGGCTAAATGAATTTTTATCTGGCGTATCGGCCATTTCCATTTTGTTGGAATCAAAACAATTTTGATAAACACCGGCAGCTAATTTATCTGCCAATTGATTATATTTTTCTGCCAAATTTTTTCTGTCAAAATAATTAAACAGATCAGCAGCCTGGTGCAAAGTGTAAACCAATTGCAAAGTGATCACAGAAGAATTGCCATCTGTTGCTCCGGGTGGAACCCCTCCGGGGAAAGCGTTATTCCAATCAGTGAAACTCCACCAATCCATTGGTCCCAGCATTTCTTTTTTAGAATCAATATGTTGCTCATACCAATCAATAATTAAAGTAGTGGCATCTAAATAATTTTTAATAAAAGTTGTATCATCACGCAGCATCCAATAATCGTGTAACATTGAAATCCAAAACAAAGAAAAAGGCGGAATTATCTGGAGACGATTGCTCGGATAACGTCCTTGTGTAAGCCCCGAAGGTACACGCGAATTATAAAAATCGTGTATGGCTTTTCGCATTAAACGATCATCCCCTGAATTGTATAATGATATTAAAGACTGAATTCTTGTATCGGCCTCGTACTGTAATTCTTCATAATAAGGACAATCAAAATAAGTTTCTCCTGCGCATAACCGGGCTGTTCTCCATCCTACATTCCATATAGTTTGCAAAGAAGAATCGTTACTACTGAAAGTGGCTACATGATGAAACGGATATCCTGTGTAATAGCCGTATAAATCATTGATCAATAATGGTTCATTTTTTGTTTGAACATCTACTTGTAAATAACGATACGTACGAAACCAAAGCGGCATGAACCTGCGTTGATTTCCGCCATCAGGATAAAAAATATCAAACAAACCTTTAATAGTTTTACCAGCGATACTATCACGGTTCCCTTTTTGATCCTTACTGTCGAATAAGGCTTCGGCATAAGTCAATTTTATGGTTGCACCTTTTCCCCGGCTGACAATCAATTCCGGATAGGCAGTAGTTTCATAAGATTGATCCAATAAAATACTTACCGAACTATTAGCCGGAATAAGAAGTGGATGATTCTCTTTTATAAAAGTATCTTTTACGACAATATTTTCACTTCGGCGTATAGAAAACAATCGTTGCAATTTTTCTTCCATCTGTGGAATAGTGCTGGGTGTAAGCGTCCACACATTATCTGAACCGTATCCAAAAGGAACCGCGGCTGCGTTTACTGTTTTAGCATTCTTCCAGTTTTTCTCTTCGTACGAAGTTTGCTCCCATCCCCACGGATACGAATTTGCATGAACCTCATCGCCCGGCTCTACTACGAAATATGAATGCAATACTGCACCCATGTTGATTGCACAGGGAGCATAAGCGGTATCGTGTAAAACTTTCCATGAAGAATTGGTATTTACCATTTTTTCTGTGCTGTCATCACCCTGCAATAAAAAGCCGGTTTGGTTGGAAATCTGCGCCACCGGAGCAAATTCTCCCATGTTCCATACAATAGCAGCAATTGCATTTTTTCCTTTTTGAAGGTAAGGCGCAATATCGTAGGTTTCAAAATTCCAGTTGTATAGATCTCCACGGGACGGTCCTCTTCCTATAGCTTTTCCATTAACGAATAAACGATACCGGTTATCTGCTGTAACATGAATGAGAAATTGCTTTGGCGCTGCACTTAATGAAAATGTTTTGCGAAAATGATAAACGCCGTAGGCTCTTGCGGGCACATTGGGATATGTAATCCAATGTGCATCCCAATAATTTTTTAATAATCTGGGATTTATATCTGTTTGCTGCGCTTTCAGCAAATTGGAAAATAAGATGAAACTGAAGATTACCAGTAACTTTCTTGTAAAATAAATCATTACTTTTTTTTGCATAACGATGTAATATTTAGAAGGATAATGAATTTTATTTTTGTTGTAATTTAATAATTATAAAAATAAGGAAATGAAATAATTACAATGAGGTGGATTTTTCATTCTGCAAAAGTGATTTTTTTGTTTTCCAATTGTAAAAAGATATCTAATCCGGTTTGAAAATCTTTTGTCAAAAAAATTTTAATGACCGCAATGATTTCAGGATTATCTTAAATTTGAAAGTTGCAAATTTTAATTCAGCCGTTCTTTCAGGCAGCATCAAATTTATTTACTCACATGAATCATCAATTCTCAATCCGACTCATTTCTGAAAATGATGCAGGTGAAGTATTAGAAGTTTACAAACCTTATGTGCTCAATACAATAATTACATTTGAATATGAGGTGCCGGCTATTGATGAATTTTTACAAAGGATAAAAGCAAATATTACTGATTACCCATGGTTAGTTTGTCAGCATGGTAATAAAATTATTGGATACGCTTATGCAGGCTTACACAGGTACCGCACTGCATATCAATGGTCTTGTGAATCATCTGTTTATCTGTTGCCTGAATTTCATCGCAAAGGAATTGCTTCTATATTGTATGAAACTCTTTTTTCACTATTACGGATTCAGGGATATATTAATGTATATGCAGGCATCAGTCTCCCTAATGAAAAAAGTGTTGGATTTCACCAATCTTATGGTTTTAAAAAAGTCGGCATTTACAAAAAGATAGGTTACAAATTTGATAAATGGCACGATGTGGAATGGTTTCAGCTTCAATTACAGAAACATATTGACAACCCGCCAATACCCAAGGCAATACAATCCATTGTGAATACTGACAAATTCATTCAAATTTTTCAGGACGCAAATGAATCAATACGAAAAATTAATTGAGATGGAAAATAATTTGAGATCAAAAATGAAAACTTATAAACTCTGATCGAAATGAAAACAAGAATCTTTATTTTTTATTTGTCTGCCGCTCAGGGAGGTTTGTTTACTTATAAAATATTAAGAATCCTTTTCCTTCAATAAAGTTTTGATATCTTTTTCCATCCTTGCAATATCATCGGGTTTTAGCCCATCATAGATGCCACGAACTCTTGCATGTTTATCTACCAGAGAGAAAAATTGTGTATGGATAAATGCCTCCGCAATATTAATGCTGTTGTTTTTTGGATTATCGAGAAGATAACTTTGACGCGCCATTTTGTACAAAGAATCTTTATCTCCCGTTACAAAATACCATTTGGCAATATTGTTTTGTTCACTGCCAATCATCTTTTTTTGATATGCTTTTAGTAAAGGAACAGAATCAGTTTCAGGCATTGAAGTGTGAGAAATAATCGCAAAATCAGGATCATTTTTAAATTCATCATATACCCCTTTTAAATTAAAATTCATTTTAGGGCAAATACCTTTACACGTTGTAAAAAAGTAATTCGTAACATATACTTTTCCGTCAAAGTTGTGCTCATCTACCGCCTGTCCGTTTTGGTCGGTAAACGAAAAATTCTGTACATAACTCATTATAGGAAGTTTCACATCAAAAAATCCCTTGGTGAATGAAAGTGAAACATAAAACATCCCTGTCAATGCTAAAAAGAATATGGAATAAAATATTATTTTCTTTTTCATGGAGGTAAAGGTACATATTCTGCTATTTCAGCAAACACAACTTTCCTTTCGTTTCATAAAAAAGTAATTTATATATTTTATTTTGAAAATATTTTTATCTTCTTATTTGGTTACATTACAAATCGTCTAAGCGAATTGCCGGATGTGGAACAATTACCGTTATGTTTTAATTCAGGAAAGACAACTTTTTTGCTCCTGAATTTACTTTATAGGCTGTATTATAAAAGAATAGCTGTAATCTTTGTACTCCATCCTGTACTGCTTCAGTGGCCATGTGCCCCATGAATTAATTCCTCCAACCCCGGTTTGCTCCAGGTCAATA
>DASSHD010000615.1:0-7751 GCA_035693085.1 Hanamia sp.
AGTCATTACAAAAAGAAATGATTCAAAAAAACCAGTCTAATGATTTTCTTGAAAAAAAATTAGTTCAGACAGAAACTAAAAGCCAGGGATTACAGGATAGTGTTGTTCAGTATGAAAAGCTTATCGGAAAGAAAGAATTTGATATCCATTCATTAAATCATAAAGTGGAAGATCTGACCAGGAAAAATTCGGCCCTTGAAAATGACAAGACAAAATATGAAAGCGCTGAAGAACAACGTGCCGAAAATTATAACCACAAAATCAGCCAGCTCAACCAATTGAAAGAAACATTAGAAAGAGAAATTAAAAGATTAAGCGATGAAAGAATGGAAGAACAAAAACAATCGTTTGAAAGAATGAAAAGACAATGGAGCGAACATGAAATTACTGTGGAACAAGCTTTAAAAATGATTTGTCAAAATCATCTTATAAAATATTTAGATGAGGTTCCTTTTCGGGGCAATCCTGATAATGTGATTGAAATTTGCGATGAGTATATCATCTTCGATGCCAAATGCCCTGCTAATGATGATTTAACCAATTTTCCAAAATATATAAAAGCGCAAGCGGAAGCAGTAAAAAAATATGCTAACCAGGATCGGGTAAAAAGGGATATTTTTTTAGTAATTCCATCTAATACGATTCATACCATAAAACAGCTTGCATATAATATGGGCGATTACCATGTTTATATCATTACAAAGGATTCCCTGGAACCGATTATTTTAGCTTTGAAGAAGATTGAAGATTACGAATTTGTAAATCAACTCAGCCCGGAAGAAAGAGATAATATTTGTCGCGTTATCGGAAGGTTTGCGCATACTACCAAAAGGAAAATTCAAATAGACCAGTTTTTTGCTACCGAATTTCTGGATCTCCTGGTAAAATGTAAAAATGATTTGCCCGATGATATTTTAAAGCAAGTGATAGAATTTGAAAACGCAGAAAAATTGAACCCTCCATCGGAAAGAAAATCCAAGCAGATACTTACCAGTGATCTGCAGGAAAAACATGAATTCATTAATGCAGAAGCTGGCATCAGAAAAGTAGTTATTCCATTAAATTTTGAAGAAATGAAAAATCTGGTGTAGGGGCACGGTTTACCCGTGCCCAAAAAATGGCAACCGCAAGGGATTGCCCTACAATACAACATTAAAATTATTAGTTTATTAAAAGCATAAAAATAAATTTATATGGCACAGTTTATTAAAGTAAATCAAAAAGATGGTATTGAAATATTGATCAACACGAATATTATTGAAACTATCTTTCCTGATCACACATTGGCAAATTGCAATGCTCTGATCAATTTCAATAAAGCATCTGCTAAGAAAAGTTTTTATACCAAGCAAACCATTGAAGAGATATGGAAAATGATACAGATTTAAAAATGGGTGTATTTCAAAAACGCCGCGGGTTGGTGAGGACACCAACCCGGGCGGTCTGCCGTGGGCGGTGTCTCCACCGCCCACTTTCAACGAAATTCTATTTATTTTGGTGATAAAATTTTTTCAAAAAAATGTTTAAAAAAGAATGATAAATTAATCGGGTAATCTCTATTTTATAAAATATGAATCTTTTAGAAATAGTAAAGGACAAGATAAAAATGGAGGGGCCAATCTCGTTTCGTGATTTTATGGACATGGCACTTTATTATCCGGGAATGGGATATTATAATTCCCCTCTAATAAAGATCGGGAAGCAAGGCGATTATTATACCAGTCCTGTTTTAAGTTCTTTGTTTGGGCAAATGATTAGTAAACAAATAGAAGAAATGTGGATGTTGCTGGATAAAAAACCTTTCACTATTGTAGAATATGGAGCGGGAACAGGAGCATTATGTTACGATATTTTGAATCATCTGAAAAACAATCCTGCTCTATATGATCAACTGAATTATTGCATCATTGAAAAAAGCGAAATGATGCGGCAACAGGAAATGAAGTTATTAAATGAAAAGGTAAGTTGGTATCATTCTATAAATGAGATTTCTGGAATAACAGGTTGTATTTTATCTAACGAGTTACTTGATAATTTTCCAGTACACAGGGTGATTATGAAGGACGGGTTGATGGAAGTTTTTGTGGATTATACAAATGAATTTGTTGAAGTACTAAAACCAGCAAATGAAGATTTAAAAAATTATTTGCTGGAACAAAATATTGCTTTACCAAAAGATTATTCAACAGAAATAAATTTACAGGCAATAGATTGGATAAAGGAAATAGCCCGTAATCTGAAAGCCGGATATGTTATTACAATTGACTATGGGTTTTCTGGCGGTGAATTTTATAGCTCTAAAAGAAGTTCGGGTACACTTGTGTGTTATAAGGGGCATGAAGTAAATAATTCACCTTATTCTGATATCGGCATGCAGGATATTACATCTCATGTAAATTTTTCTGTTTTAGCCAATTGGGGAAAAAAATTTGGATTGGAAAATGATGGATTTACTACACAGTCAAATTTTCTCCGTTCTCTTGGGCTGATGAATTATTTAAGAGAATTAGAAATTGAAAGAGGAGAAAACAACGAAGAAATTATTTTTCAGATCAATAAATTACTTGTGGATATGGGAATTAAATTTAAAGTTCTTATCCAACAGAAAGGAGCGAAAAGTAAAATGCTTACAGGTATGCAATTTGCACAGCCATTAGTTTAAAGTGGTATTACTGAATGCTTTTTGGAAAGATCAATGATGCTTTTACTCAATATGCCCGACAAGTATTATTTATCATAAGAAGAGAAAACAAGAATCTGCAATATTTGTTCTTTTGCTGTGTGCCATGCAAGTTCTTTCAAAGATGGAGAAGAGAAACGAAAGTTTCATCGGCTCTCCGGTAACGCTGTACAGGCGGGGTTACCAAACCACTCTGCGCTGCTGAGACTGTAAGGGAATGGTGGTGAACGGACAGAGAAAAGCCTTTATAAAAAAGGGCAGGTGAGTGTCAGGGAGATGAACCTGCCTACCGGCCAGGCAGGCGTAAGTGAACTGCTGATGAAGTGACAAAATAACTAATCGTGTTGCAAAACCACTTTTTGGTAAAGAAGTCGGGACAAGAATGGCGGTAACCTGTTTACCGGCTATTTGCACGCCGTTATACAGGCAGCATGAACCAGACACAGGCTTTGAAAGGGAACATGGGAGATCCGGTGAAGAAAGGCGGAGCAATACTTTGCCTTCACCGGAAGTCGGACGAAGCCATAGTAGTGAAGAAGTCTTTGTAACGGAGATGGAGCGAAGGGCTTCGGTCGTTCATTTGTACTAAGAGCAACAACTACCGAAAGGTGGGATGATTAAATTTAGTCCGATAGAGTAAGTGATTCTTCAATTACTGAATGACAAGAGCCGTGTGAAGGGAGACTTTCACGCACGGTTCTGTGAGAGGCTCGCGGGTGAAACTCCCGCTTGCCTACTCGACGTATTCTCGCTTCTGAGTAACTGAAACATGAAAGCATTGATTTGAATTTTAGTTTAAAGTTGTTGAATTAATGCACCGCTCCGAAATTAAAACCAGAGACAGAAAGTCTGATTTATTCTTATCAGTAAAAGAAGGAATAACAGTATTTTTGATTTTTTATAATGAGCGCTAAATAACATTATTTGCAAATTCTTTTTAAAAGATTTTAAACCTTTTCCCTTGAAATGTAATAGAATGAAACTAATACAAAACCTATGGTTAACAGTGTTCTGAATATCATAGCACCAATTGTCTTCTGCTCATAAATTCCTCCGGAATAAATATGAATACCCAAACCGATAAATGTAATAACGAGTACACCTACAGCGATATTCAATATCATTGTAGTCCATTTTTGCCGTACGAAAAAACCATAAGCCGCGGCGAGATAAAGGAATGCGCATATAAAGTTTGCAATGAGTACAAACATTACATAGTTGCCTTCTTTCTCTCTTATATCGAATAAACCGAAGATCACTGATGTGCTCATGAATAAGGTAATGACACCAAAAAGAGCAATTATAAAACCGGTAATAAATAATACAATTGGTTTCATGTATGGCAAAGAATTAGTTGACTATTTTTATTTTGATTAATAGTGAATGACTACCGGATTTATTCTATTACTTTTTTCCAATGGCGATACGAAAATTGTTCATCGTCTTTCTTTGGCGTTCTATGTAGTGCCAAACCCAGAACACCAATAGGAGAGATGCGATCAGGTATAAAGCAGGTACAATAAAACCCAAGCCTGTGAGTAGAAAAGCGAATACTAAAAGTAAGCCTGTAAATAAATGAGTGATGGCAGTGTGTGCATTGCTTGGAATCAGATCCGCAGAATTTTTATCATAATTTTTTTGAGCATAACGAATAGCCTGAATGGCAAATGGTATAGAAAGAAAGGCTACATAAAAAGTATAGGGTGCATAACCCAACAAGGGTAATAATGCAATGATGGCGTAAGCGGCAATAAAACAGGCGATCAATATATTTTTTGATCTTCTTTTCCCCAACCGAACTACCAGCGTTTTTTTTCCTGATTTCAAATCTGACCCCGCATCCTGGAATTGATTGATCAATAATACATTTGAAATAAAAATGGCAACAGGAAGTGAAATCAAAAATGCCTGAAGAGTATAATACCCTGTTTGTACATAAAAAGCTCCCAGAGTCATCATTACACCAAATGTTGTGGCGATTAAGAATTCTGCAAGTCCGGGCGCCAGGTTGATAAAAGAGAATTTTCCTTTTTCATTCGTATAAAATAATCCTGCCACCAATCCATAAAAAATTAACGGAATCAATCCCCAACCGCTTACAGCTACTAAATAAGCGCCAATGAGAAAAGCAACACCACATAAAACCAATCCAAAAAATCCCATATCGGAACGGGAAACCAGGCCAAGTTGAATCATGCGTGAGCCTCCCGTAAATGGACGGATACCTTCTACATTTTCGTTATCACGATCCGCATCTTTCCAGTCATTGATCATATTAGTTCCAGCCTGTATCATTACTCCGCCAACGAGAGTTAATATGAATAGAAATATATTCAAAGTGTGTAATACTGAATAAGCAATTGCTCCGCCAAGTAAGAGCGGAATTAAGGAAGCGGTTAATGACAAGGGCCTCACGGCTTCTTTCCAGGCACGGGCTTTGGATTTTACATCATCCCATGTACTGAAGGATTCCCTGTTTTGAGGAAATTCAAATATCGTGGGTTTTTCTCCCTGTAAAATTTCCGGAACAAATCGGTATTTTATTATGAATGGTTTGATGCGGATAAATTCCAAACGATCCGTTGCATTTATTTTTACAAAATTGGCTACTATGGGAGAACGAACATTCATTAGTTCGAGGGCTTTCTCGCGATCCACTTTATCTTTTATAATTTCTGCCCGGCCGATCACTTCACATTCTTCCATTTCCATAAATGATTTTCCCTGGTGTATTAATAAAGCCGTTTCCGGAATATTGCTCCATTGAATTACTTTAGGGTCGCCCTTCATGCTGCTTACATAAATATTGAATTCATCATCAGCGCCAAAGTGCATCATTCTCTGACGCGGTGTTCCCATGTTAGAAGTTCCTACTGCCGCTACTTCCGCACGGGATAAATAATCTAAAACTTGTTGTTTGCTGCGCTGTGCCATTATGTTGAAAATTTGTAATAAAGTACAACTATCAATAATTATACCGCAAGCAAAATTAATTCATTTCAGTGGGGAGGGTTTTCTTGATTGGGAAATTTGATAGTGAATCCAAAGTTCACTTACAGTAAAAGAACAAATAAACCTGATTACCTTCTTTCTCCTAATAAGCTATAAGGTAAAACCAGACAAACTACAGTAAATCGGCATAAGGTTGACAGGCAAATAAATATCAGGGATTTTGATTTGACTTCTTTTTTGGTTAGGTTAAAAGTCAGTATTCATGAAAGATAGGCCAGACAAGGGTTTTAATAAAAGGCGGAGAGTTAGGGATTCGAACCCCAGGAGGTGTGACCCTCAACGGTTTTCAAGACCGCCGCATTAGACCGCTCTGCCAACTCTCCGGAGCAAAAATAAGGTTTGGGTTTTAATCAAAAAATAATTTCTTGGTTTATTTAAAACAATTGAGGTTTAAATATGGATTTAATGATCATTTAATAAAATAAAAAACCGTCCGGAAAAGGACGGCTTTAGATTGCTATTCCAAATTAAAAGCGGTAAAGAAACAAATTTTTTTGTTACTAATCTTTTAGAAATCCTTCTTATTTCTTGGTGGTATCAGCGCTCATCTTAGTAGTATCAGCACTCATCTTGGATGTATCAGCACTCATCTTGTTAGCTGAAGTATCTGTTGCAGCAGGGGTAGAAACTGAAGTTGAATCTGTAGTAGCTTCTTTTGATGAAGAACCACTGTTACAAGCTGTTAAAAATGCTGCAGCTGAAAGAACAAGCAATAATTTTTTCATTGTTTTTGATTTTTGATTTTTAAAATATTTGTTATTTATACCCTTTTTTAAAAAAGGTAACCCAATACAAAAAATTTGTTTCAAAATTAATTTGGGTTACTTTTCCATTTTATAAGTATTAATTATAGCCGGGTGAAAACGAATGATCAGGAAAAGGCATTATTAGAAGGGCTTGCCGCCAATGATACTAATGCAATTGAAACCATTTATCGCGAAAATTATTCTGCAATAAAAGCCTTTATTATAAATAATAATGGTTATTCGGACGATGCGCGGGATATTTTTCAGGAAGCAATGATCGTTCTTTTTGAAAATGTAAAGTCAGGTTCTTTTATTTTAAGCTGCCAGTTGCAAACCTATTTATATTCAGTTTGCCGCAGGCTTTGGCTCAAAAAGCTTCAAAAACAAAACCGCTTTAATCATTCAATTGAACCAGTTCATGAAGTGGTAGCCGTAGAAAACGAGATTGAATTGTATGAAAAAAGAGATGGTGATTTTACGATGATGGAAAATGCATTACAAAAGATTGGTGAACCTTGCAAAAGTTTGTTGGAAGCATTTTATATAGAAAAAAGATCAATGTCGGAGATAGCAGATTCATTCGGATATACTAATGCTGAAAATGCAAAAACCCAGAAATATAAATGCTTGGTGAGATTGAAAAAATTATTCTTTTCACAATATAATAAAACAGATTGAGATGGAAGAAAATATACTTTTAGATGCGGTAGAAAGAAACCTGGATGGAGAAATGAATGATCAGGAAAAACTGTTTTTTGAAGAACTCAGAAAAAATAACCCGGATATAGATCAGGCTGCAGCGGAACATACTTTTTTTCTCGGAGAAATTGAAAGGATGCGTGAAATTAAGTCTTTCAGGCACAATTTGAATGAAGTGGAAAATAAATTGATCAATGAAGGGATTATCTCCAAAGGGAAAGAAAAGACTGCTACTAAGATAGTTTACCTATGGAACCGCTACAGGCGCACGATTGCGGTTGCTGCAGCTATTGCCGGCATAGTTTCTCTGAGTACTGCAAGCCTTATTTCTAAATTTTCAGAAAATAAAAAAGATGCTGAAATTACCCCTTTGGTAGATCATAAATTAAATCAGTTTGAACATAAATTAAACCAGATGGAGCATAAGCTGAATGATGCTACTACAGCCGCGATACCATCCAGGCCAAAGTTTGAAGCTAATTTCAGAGCAACAGGTTTTTTAGTAGATGGCAACGGATATATTATTACTAATGCGCATGTAGTAGATCGTGCAAAAAACCTGATCGTAGAAAACAGAAAAGGAGATCAATATTATGCAAAAGTTATTTTTACTG
>DASSHD010000616.1:0-2207 GCA_035693085.1 Hanamia sp.
GCTATAAGGCTGCGGCTGCCAAGGGTTTCAGTTACCAGTGGATCAAAATTTATTTTCTCAATATCGTCTTCAATAAAATTTATTCCCCCGAAGGATTGATAAAATGATTTTTTTACTTGAACTTGCATACTTCTAATTTTATAACGGTAATTTCACTCATTTGGGTGAAATTACCATGAGCCTCTTTTCCACACTATGTGCGGAACTGAGGCTTATTTTATCAAGTAGCTTGCGATATTGAGGTCTTAGGAAAATAAAACATTTTGTAACTTTGGTTAAAATCATTCAATATGAATTACGGGCCCATAAATATTGATCTTGAAACAATGGGAGGCACACCTGTATTTACAGGTACGCGTGTTCCTGTTCAGGCATTATTTGATTATATAGAATCAGGGGAAACGCTTGATGAATTCTTAGAAAACTTTCCTTCTGTGAATAAAGAATTTGCAATCCAGGTTTTACAAATGGCTGGGAAAACGATTACTTCTGAAAAAATCCTTCATGAGAATTTTGCTTGATGAAAATATTCCAGCTAAACTGAAGTTAGATTTTAGCGATGAATATGAAGTCAGCTCTGTTCGTGATATGAAATGGTTAGGAAAGAAGAATGGCGAACTTTTGGGATTAGCTGCGTTCAATGGATTTGACATATTCATTACACTCGATAAAAATCTGACAAATCAGCAGAATTTAGATAAAGTAGCGATTAAATTTATAGTGCTGCTTGCGAGAAACAATAAGCATCAGAGTTTACAGCCTCACGTTGACAAGATCAAAAGCATTTTAAAGTCCAAAAGCATACCAAAGCTGAACATTATCACCGCGTATTAGAACGGAGTTACATAAATCTCTTGTTTTTGAAAATCTTTTTTAATGCATCGTCGAGTTCAATGTTGGTTTGGCTGAAGCAGTAAAAATGAGCGTTTGTGGTTTCAGATTCAAATTTTGAATAAAATCAAAATCTTCAATAAATGCCTGCCTAACGGTAAGGTAGGTTTCTTTACTGCAAAATATTTTCTCTTTGTTATTAATTAAATTTGGCCAGTCATGAATTGCGAAAGAATGACATCTTTAAAAATAAAAAAATCTTATTTTCATAAAAAACCGATATGACACACACAGCTATTATAAAATATAAAAATCCTGATGCAATTAAAATTTTAAAAGACATTGGAAAATTCTTAGATTTTACGATTGAAAAAGGATTAAAATCGGGGGGTAATAAAAACCAGAGAATTATATTTATTAATGGTGTCGCGTGCTTACTCCCTGACCCAAAAGCAGATTTTAGAAAATTAAAAGGTGAATTTACAGGACTTAATTATACTAAAGAATCTTTAAGAGAAAAGGGGTGGAAAAAAAGATAATACCCGATACTGATGTTTTGATAGATTACCTTGATGAGATTAGAACTCTATGATTTTAATTCTCATTAAAATATTCATTTCAACTTAACTTAAACAGCAAACAAATAAATGTTCTCATTTCTTAATTTCCAGAAATCAATCTACCCTCCCGCCCAACCTTCCCTGTCCAGACTTCTGTATTGAATGGCTTCAGCGAGATGCTCCGGTTTTATATCATCACTTCCTGCAAGGTCTGCAATGGTGCGACTTACTTTTAATATCCGGTCATAAGCGCGGGCAGAAAGATTTAATTTTTCCATGGCTACTTTTAAAAGATTAGATCCTACTTGCGATATTTTGCAAATTTCCTTTAGCATTTTACTGCTCATTTGCGCATTGCAATAAACTCCATCGTTGTCCTTATATCTTTCGGCTTGTTTTTCTCTCGCACGAATTACGCGCTCACGAATACTTTCACTTTTTTCAAAATTTTGTGTAGATGATAATTCACTAAATGCAACAGGGGTTACTTCTACATGAAGATCTATTCGATCCAGTAATGGTCCTGAAATTTTATTCAAATATTTTTGAACAGCTCCCGGAGGACAACTGCACTCTTTTTCAGGATGATTGTAATATCCGCACGGGCAAGGATTCATTGAAGCAATCAACATAAAACTTGAAGGAAAATCCAAAGCCACCTTTGCTCTCGAGATCGTAACTCTTCTTTCTTCCATCGGCTGTCGCATTACTTCAAGAACCGTTCTTTTAAATTCAGGAAGTTCATCTAAAAACAAAACACCATTGTGTGCTAAAGAGATTTCTCCGGGTTGTGGCATTCCACCGCCACCGACGAGA